>NZ_JBMYBT010000063.1:0-29863 GCF_053993635.1 Desulfothermus sp.
AGGTCCTACTCCAAATCGAAAAGGAAGAAAGTCCCATATAAGATCAAGTTTTAATCCTTCATCCAGCACTTTGTTTATCTTTTCATATTTGTCAGACGCCGAAGATACTCCAAAAGGAACAACATTATATTTTTTTCTGAGGAGTTTTATGATTTCTGAGATAATACCAAAGGAGTAGTTTGGATAATTGAAATTGTGAAAAAGAAGCCCAATTGTTCTTTGATCTTCATTCCATCCCCATTCTTTTTTTAATTCCTCAAAGCTGCTAAATCCGCGCATATTCTTTGGATCAAAAAGCACATATTTTGAAAAATCTACTGATTCTTTGGGTTTTGGAAGCTCTTTAATTTTGCCATAGTCGCCACACAAAAGAAAAAGCATATTTTTGATGTTTTCTTTAGATGCGTATCTCCAATAATTTTTAAGATAGATCCAGTTGCGCATATCTTTAAGAAAACCAAAAGGCAAAAGTTTTCCAAGGGTCTTCATTCGCTCGAGCATCTTTTCTATATCGAAGTCAGAGGTGGTCCTTTCCTTTTTCCCGGCTACCTTTTCCATAATTTTCATCAGCTTTTCTGCAGAGAAAGATCCGAGCTTCTCACGAGATCTTAAATATTCACCTGCATATCCGATAAGGACGAGATCTTTCTTGTATTCCTTAAATGTCTCTTCAATAGCCTGATAGATAGACCTTTCTGCACCCATTAAGTCAAGTAACACAATATCTGAGGATAAAATCGATCTTTTTATGGCTGAAACCTTTTCTGAATAATCCCTCTGTTCACCCACAAAATATGCATCTATTTTTATCTTGCTCTCAAAAAGATGGCCAAATTCCTTTTTGGAAAGGAAACCATCTATTACTTCAGAAAGAAACCGAAGTCCTGCATCAGAGACAGAGACAAAAGTCATTAAAAAAGGCATTCTTTGCCCCCTTCTTTAGAATTTATAATCAACCTTTACCCACCAGCAGCGCTCTGGACCCAGGACTGAACCATGAATCTCATAATCTTCATCAGTGATATTGGTAACTGCCATCTGAATCCCAAGACGATCAAAAAGCTCAAACCGCATGTTAAAGTCTAAAACTGTAAATGAATCAAGATCTATCTTTTTTTGAGTTTTTCTGTCTTTAAAAAATCTGCTTCCGTAATACCTGGCATCAAGTGATGTGGTAAAACGTTTCTTGGGGCCAAATTCATGAGTAAGTCGAATTCCACTATTTGCTTGATGCAGTGGCATGTCGTCCAGCCGCCCTCTTTTCTCCTCTACTGAATGGGTATAGGTATAGTTAATATAACTGCTAAGCCATGAAAATATTTTCCCTTCCATTGCTATTTCAAATCCGTCGGTTTCAACTTCATTTAAGTTTTCAAAACGTTGAATGCCAGCTTTTATAATAGCAGATATAAGGTCTTCAGCTTTTGAGTAAAATCCTGTGAGATCAAATTTAAATCTATCACTAAATTTAATTGATGTTCCCAGCTCATAAGACCAAACGGTTTCTGGATCAAGGTCAGGGTTAGATTTAAAAGGTATTCCAGGAATCATCATCCAGGTTGGTGAGTAAAGCTCCTGAAGATTAGGAGCACGAAATGCCCGGCCAACAGATGCTCTAAAACTTATGTTATCATTCAGTTTGTATAAAATTCCAAGTTTTGGAGAAAAAGAATCTTCTGTCTCTGAATTAATATCATACCTTGCACCTAAGGTAATTAAAAGACGAGAATAGAACTCCATTTCATCTTGAAGGTAAATGGCATAAGTATTCATAGTTTCATCCATGACATCACCAATTACACTTCCGTCTTCTTTAGTGTTTTTCCAATGTGCTTTTATAAAATTGGAATCTATACCAAAAGTTAAATAACTAAAATTCTTAACAGGAATTGATGCTTTAATTTGAGCACCGACATTTCTTCCCCAATAATCACGATCTCCATACACGAACAAAAAAGGAGGTCCAAAAGGAGCAGAATTATCAATAATATGTTCCAATTTTGCTTCGCTTTTGTCATAATTAGTGAAAATTCTTGCCTCAAGGTCTAACTTGTTAAAAAGCGTAGTATGTCCGCTTAAATTCAAAAAGTACGAAGTTTTGTCTTGATCTCTTTTGCGCTCTACAGGGAGAAACACTGTTGTACCTCTTTCTGTGTAGGCTTTCATATAGTTTCCTGTAAATGTTATGCCAGTGACATCAGAAAAGTCATAGTCACAGCGTGCAAAAATTCTTTTGTCGTTATAGTCTGAATATTTACTTACATCTTTATATCTTTTATTAAAACCACCTGTTGCTGGATTATAAATGTAATCTACTTCTTTATCCCTGCGGTAGTGATTGTCTATAGTCCGATAGTCTCCATTCAAAGAATAAAAAAATTTGCCTTTTCGTCCAAGAATGCTGAGACCACCTTCTTTAAAGTCAAAATTTCCTAACCTAACCATCGGAACAATATCAATGCCCTCTTTTTCCCTTTTTTTTGATATAATATTGATAACTCCTCCCATTGCATTACTTCCGTAAAGTGAGGAAAAAGGACCTTTAACAACCTCCACGCGCTCAATAGATGATAACTGAAATTGGTTGAAATTAAGAAAACCTGTAATTGGCGAGTTAAGAGGCACTCCATCCATCATAAGCATTACCTTTTTGCTTCCACCTATACCGCGGATGTAAACACTTATAGGTGGACCAAAACCGACATCTGTATATCTTCTGATATCAACTCCTCCAAGCTTTCTTAAAATATCGTCTATGTTGGTTGCAGAAGAATTTTTAATATCCTCTTCTTTAACAACATCTACATCAGCGACCACCTTCTCAGCAGACCTTGGAGAGCGGGTCGCAGTAACTACTATTTCTTCCATCTCATGAACCTTTTGGGCATTACTTAATCCTGGTAAGAAAAAAAAGATTAGTAATGTAATAAAAATTCTTTTCATTTTAAGCCTCCTGCAATAAATTTTATCCAAAAAAAGAGTCCCTGAACCGTACATAAGCAGTCCAGGGACTCCCGTTTTATTCCAAAGGACCTCAGCTTATAGCTTTGGGCACCCGCCAAAGCTAATGCCTATCTGACTCAGGCAGGTCTTCTGACTCTAAGGATCAACCTACTTGCCACACCTTCCCAGGAGTATCCCTGCTCCCAGTGGCTTATATGTGGCTTTCGTCCCCTTATCACAGCCGCGGGCCGGTTCCGGATTTCCACCGGATTCCCTATTAAGCCTTACAGCACCTGAGTGATAAACTTTTTATAATATGTCTAACTATGTGTCAACCCCCTAAACATAACTATCCATTTTGACACTATCCTTTTTCTCTTGTGTTATTTCAACATTAATTTTAACACACTAACTAATATTCCAGTAAAGATAGCAATCTGACCCAGCCAGAATATAAACATCCACTTTATAGTGTCTGCACGCCATTTGTGTATCTCTGTCCTTAACTTCTCTTCTGTGGCTTTTATCTCTCCTCTTAACTTTTCTTCTGTTGCCTTTATTTCCCCTCTTATTTCTTCCATCTCCTTTCTTAGTCTTTCTTCATGGGCCTTAAGTTCATCTTTAGTTACAAGCTCCTTTGTTAATTCATCTTTAAGCTCTGTTTTAATGATAACCTTCTGCTCTTTTGCCTTCTCCTCTATTGAATAAAGGCCTTTCTCTATTGCTTCTATCACCTTCTTCGCAAGTTCAGGGTCAGATAAAACCGCCTCTACACTCTTTGTTATCTCATAAAGATAAAGCTGTATCAACGTCTATCAACCAAATATCTTTTCCCTGCTTCTTTAAATAATTCCCAAGCCAGACACTGGCTGTAGTCTTTCCAACACCGCATTTTCCTGCAACAGCTAATTTCATAAAAGCTCCTATTAATCTTTAGTAAAGAAATTGTAAAGAAATCTTTTAAAATATGCAACCTTATAAATTTATCTTTTGGGGACGGGAAGACCGGTCCCGGTGGGGATGAAAGAAAAGCAAGTGCGTTAGCACCTTGAAACTAAACGATCCAAAATATAAAATACAACCATAAAGGTGAAAATAAAGAGAGCGATAGTTTTTGAACTAAACCACCTAACGGAAGAATAGCAGATAATACTTGGACATCTTATACCAATACCAATTAGACATTCTCTTTCTAAATTTTCTATTAAGGAACTATCAGTCAGCCATTTATTTGTTGATGATAAAATTACATAGAATTTTTTGAAGGAGTATTTTAAACTAGTATTGGCATTATCAAGAGATTGGAGTAACTTTTTAAGTTTTTGGAAGATCCTAAAAAGTTCAAAAACAAAGGGACAGAAATTGTTAAATCACCAAAATAGGGATTGGCCCCAAATTTACAACCCGATAGTGATTTTGTTTGAAGATAGGTTATAAAAAATTTACACAAAAGGATAGACAGTCCCGCCGCCAACCGCAAGCCCAACGGGCGCAGCGAGTTGGCGGTTAGTCTATAATGTGATAATCTTTTCACTCTCCTGAATTAACTTATATAGATCTTTCTGTGTCCCCTTCTTATGATATCCTTCCTTCACTCCGTGAAGTTCCATTAATTTCCCTCAAGCAAACAATTGTCCTTCTGAAAGGGTAAATACTTTCGCCAGATTTTTTAAAGGAAACTTTTCAGAGTCTAATTTTTCATATTTTACTGAAGGTCCATTTAAAAATATAGTGACATCTTCTATTTCCTCCAGCATTATATTGGCAAGTCTAAAGGAGTTCCAAAGAACTTCGGGATTATCCTGACAAACAATAAACAGAATTTTCATATTTTTCTCCTTCTTGGTTCTAACGCCTGAGATGACCGGTTTGAAAAAGTATTAGCTTTTTCAAATCCAAGTTCATTCCATTGTTAAAAATTTCTCATTTCATAAATACATTTGTAATAAACGGTGCTACCTTAACCCCAATAATAACAAACATAGCTATGACAAAAGTTTCTATCCCTGCCCTAATACTGATTTCTTTCATAACAAACGCTGCGCCAAAATCTGTCAGAATACAAAAGGCAAGAGCTCCCCAAAGTCCAAATTTGGCAAATACTAAAACCATAGCTATGACCAACGGTATGGCAATAATACTTCCGAATAAAGCAGTATAAATAAGAGAAACATGGGAATGCTTAGCGATAATATAAACCATACCAGCCATCCTTGGACAGACAATAAACAAAGCTAACCCTATACCTGATATCAATAACTCCTTGGGCATATTATACTTTCCTTCCTATTTTTAACAATTATTATATATATTTAAAACCAAAATTTCCTATTTCAATTCTATTGTCAAGTTTTAAAAATTTTAAATTTGGCCATGAATCTGTTCATAGCCAATTTTTGTGAGAAAAGATATTCAATTTTACCTGAATATTTACTAATATGTTTTCAAAAAATTTTTAATCTCAATTAATTGCTCTTTTATGTTTTTTGCAAATCCATGTTGAGAATTTGAAAAAAAATCTTTTACAGAACCAAAAAATGTTATTTTACCTTTTTCAATTGTAAAAATCTTTTCACCAAGATATATAGCCTCTAATGGATCATGGGTTACATGGATAATGGTAAGGGAAAATTTTTGTTTTATTCTTTTTAAAAATTTAATAAGCCTCATCTTTAGGTGAAAATCCAAAGCAGTCAGTGGCTCGTCTAAAAGCAAAACCTCTGGTCTTATCATAAGAGACCTTGCCAGTGCAACCCTCTGTCTTTCTCCTCCGCTTAATTGAGAAGGCATTCTTTGGATTAGATGTTCAATCCCAAATTCTTTCATAATATTTGATATGTGTTCTTTGTCTGGTTTTATTTTTCTTGCCTTAAAAGGAAAAAAAAGGTGCTCTTCAACAGTCAAATTTGGGAAAAGCCCAAGATTTTGTGGCAAATAAACTATCATTCTATTTTCAGGTGGAAGTTTTGATATCTCTTTTTCATTTAACCTAATATAACCTTTGTCCATTTTCTCAAACCCGGCTATCTCTTTAAGAGCAAGACTTTTTCCAGCACCGCTTGGACCAAGCAAAATATTGTAGCTATTTGGTTCAATAAAGAGTTCAATACCTAAAGAAAATCCATTTTTATACGACTTTATAATCTTAGCTTCTAACATATTTTTTGTTTAAATATAAAAGGGTAAAAAATATAATTGAACACAAAAGTATTACCAAAGCACACACCGGCCTTGCTGCATTAAGACCATACTCTTCAAACCTTTCATACATAAGTATAGGGGCTGTTTTGGGAAAATAAGCTAGTATCAATAGAGCTCCTACCTCGCTTATACTTCTTGCAAAGGCGAGCACAGAACCTCTTATTATAGAAGGAAGCGCTAATGGAAAGGTGATGCGAAAAAAGGTGTATGTATGAGATGCACCAAGACTTCTTGCCACTATCTCAATCTCTTTGTCCACACTGTTAAATCCCACGATTGAAGAGGAGATTATAAAGGATATGCTTACAAACATCATGGCAAGCACAATTCCATAAACAGTATCAACAAAAGAGATATTTATTGTTCTAAAAAGGTGTCCTATAAAAGTCCTTTGGTTAAAAAGGGATAGAAGTGCAATTCCAACTGCTACATGGGGTATTGCAACTGGTATGTTGATTAAGCTCTCAACAACTGATTTTCCCCTGAACTGAATCCTGCTTAAAACGTAACCAATTGGTATTCCTAAAAAACATCCCAAAACAGTTGCCCAAAAAGCACAATAGATAGAATGGAATATGGAATGCCACACAACACCATCTTTTAAGGTGGCTATGAGGCTTTTTGAAGAGAGTTTAACAAATATGTGGATTATAGGGCCAGCGATGAAAAAAGCACCGATTGTGCTTATTATCACTGCCCCTATATTTAAAATGTTTTTTGACATGACTTAATGCTCAAACTTTTTTGAAGCCTCTGCATCCAGATATAATGGCTCATCATATTTATCTTTACCATAATCTCTTATGATTTTCTGTGCCTTTTCAGAGACCAGAAATCTTATGAACTTTCTGGCAAAAGATCCCATTTTGCATTTCTCAGGCTGACACATGGCGTGATAAACATTTATTAGCACGGGATCACCTTTAAAAAGAAGATCCAGGTTGTGCATCTTGCTCTTTCCAACTATCCATGTGCTGCTGTCCACCATGAAGTATCCTTTGAGCTCGTTTGCCTTCTTTAAGGTTGCCATCATAAAGTTGTGCGTGACAACATACCAGCTTCCTTTTGGTGTAATTCCTACCATCTTCCATATCATAAGCTCTTTTTTGTGCGTGCCTGAATTGTCCCCTCTGGACAAAAATATTACCTTTTTTCCAGCAATTCTTCTATAAGCATCTTTTGCAGATGTAGCATGCCTAACATCAGCAGGATCATCCTTGGGTCCAACAATTACAAAGTCATTGGATCCAATAAGTGTCCTCTGTGTAGCCCAACCTTCTTTAACTGCCTTTTTTTCAGCAGATGGGGCATGAACCATAACAACATCAACCTTTTTCTCTTTAAGTAGCTTAAGTGCCTTTCCAGATCCAGCTTTTACCCAGCATATGGATACAGGATATCTCGTCGTAAACTCCTCTGCCAGAAGCTTTAATAGTCCAAGCTCTCCAGGACTTCCTGTTGCAATGGTAAGCCTTGTTGGACTGAAATAAATTGCCTTACATTTCGGACATTGTGACCCTGCTTTTATCTCTTTTACAGGATAAATAGGAGTTTGTTTGCACTCAAAAAGTATTTCTTTTCCTTGCTTTCCTGTTACAAAGTCTTCCCATAATTTTGCCTCTTTTGGATGATGAGCATTTTTTAAAACACAAATTCCATACACAATAGGTTTGCCTTCTATAGTTTTGCCATAAAAGAGAGTAATCTTCGACCTTTTATAAAAATTGGCACACTTTATACTTCCCAGATTTATCTCAGATGGCAGCTCCGCATATAAAAGCCCATGCTGAAGTGCTACGCTTTTGTATTCAAAGGCATAATCAATCACCCCACTTTCCAGAAGACCAAGAAGTTCTACAGACTTGGGCCTTATGAAGATCTTTTTCCCTTTTACTTTGAGGTCTTTTGGAACTTTAAAGTGTATAACATCACCTTTTGTTCTGCACCTTATGTTCACATATCTTTTTAAAAGATATCTCACCAGTTTGGGATTTTTGTAATACAAAGATGCCAGTCCAATTGAGATCACAGTCCTATATCCACAGGGATCGTTATTTGGGTTTGAAAAGCCCCACTTTACTCTTCTTTTCCTGAGTATCTTATACCAGTTGCTTGAATTTATCTCCTTTGCATACTTTGACTTTTTCGTATAACACAACACAAGCTCATTTCTTGCAAAAAGCTTCACATACCCAGTATAGGTTGGGAATAACATCTTTGGTATTAAAGTATAATCAGCTACAGCAATCACATCGCAGGGTTTGTGAAGCTCTGTTACCTTTCTCACTGCCTTAACGCTTCCGCTTATCTCTCTTCTCACATCAATGTATGGATACTTTTTCTCAAACTCCTTTTCCATCTTTGAAAAAGGAACAGATAGACTCCCTGCGTGAAAAACCTTTAAAATTACCTTTTCCTTTGCATACAGAGAACTAACACATATTATAAAAAACAAAATTGAAAAAAACACTAAAGCTCTTTTGATCATTTTTTATCTAAGCCTCCCCATCAAAAATCCATCATCCTTTTCTTCTACCACAGATTTTCAGCAAGTGTTGGCATAATGTTTCGTGATTCGTGATTAGTGATTAGTGGAAAAGGGCCATGCAAATAATGTTTAACCTTTCAAAAATCTAGAATCTAGAACTTAGAATTTGTCAATCTGTTTTAATTTTTCCTCAAATTCAGATAAAGACTCTACTCTAATAGCCAGTTTAAGTAGGCTTTTTAAAACCTCTCTATTTACAATTCCCTTAATTTTAACAGACAAATCTGGTTTAATAAGTCCAAATCTCTCTATCAAGGCCTCGAGAACCATTTCCTGGGCCTCTAAAATCATGCCTTCCATCCGTCCTTCCCTCTGTCCTTCTATCCGTCCTTCTATTCGCCCTTCCATACGACCTTCTATCCGTCCTTGTTCTATCCATTTTTCAGCAAGTGTTGGCATAATGTTAGCCTCCTTTTTTATCTGTTTTATTGCTTCTGTTATATCTTTTTCGTCTATTTTATCACTAGCACTGGCTATATAGGACAGAAGTGTTTCTAGATATTGAAGAGGTGTATTGCTCTCACCAAGGTCTTTAAAAAGACTAAAAATTCGCTTTAGATATTTGCCTGGTTCAGGTGTAGTAAGATATTTAAGAGCCATTAAAGTTGCTTGTAATATCACCTTTCCTTTGATCTCTTCATCAGATATAGTGGATAGGTCGTAAAGCAGGTAATTAAAGTCTGGTATATAAATATCTAACTCTTTTTCAATCTCTCCAAAAAGATCGGAAAAGTTTGTTTTTATTGTCCATTTTCTGTGACCATTGTAGATGACTAATGGGATAATAACAGGTAAAGTAGAAGATTGATTTTGTTTAAGATATAGATCCCAGATTTTGACCATGTATCTGAGAAGTTGCAAAGCAGTAAATCTTTGCGGGATGCTTTTGTGCTCAAAAAGCAAATAAATAAATCCATCTCTAGAACTTATTTGAACTTCATAGAGTAAATCAGAGAAATGTGTTTTTAAATTTTCATCCACAAAGGAGTCTTTGACAATAGTAAGAGAATCAAAATCAATTAATTTGCAGATATTTTGAGGCAAATAATTTTTTAAGAAATCTTCAGCCTGCTCTTTATGAGAAAAGACTTCCTTTACAAAGACATCATGGGGATTTTGAATATACTGTTTGTCCATAAGTTTTTTGATAAAACACCTTTTATAAGGTTGGCAAGAGGAGTTTTGTATGCTTTATCCATGACAAAAACTATCCCTTCTTGATTCAGGAAGAAATCCGATCTTTTCAAAGTGTTACAGTCTTACGATGATTGAAAGAGGTGCTAGTTTTGGCATAAGATAATTAAGAGAGGGCAAAGGCCCTCTCTTTTTGTTTATATTACCATCCCCAGGTAAGATACTGATGGATTGAATCTGAGGCCTTACGACCAGCACCTGCAGCCAGGATGACCGTTGCCTGACCAGTGACTATATCACCACCAGCCCAGACACCTTTTTTCTTGGTCTTGCCAGTCTCAGGATCTGCTACAATGTATCCCCATTTATTGAGCTCTAAACCTTCTGTAGCCTTGGTTAGCACTGGATTTGCTCCAGCACCAACTGAAATTACTACTAAGTCACATTCCATCTCAAATTCAGACCCTTCAATTGGTACAGGCCTTCTTCTACCAGACTCATCGGGCTCACCAAGTTCCATCTTTATACATCTCATGCCTCTGACTCTTCCTTCATCATCTCCTAAAAATTCAATTGGATTTGTAAGTAGGTGGAACTCAATTCCCTCTTCTTCTGCATGATGAATTTCAGCCAACCTTGCTGGCATCTCTTCTCTTGATCTACGATAGACTATTTTTACACTGTCAGCTCCAAGCCTCATAGCTGTCCTTGCTGAGTCCATTGCAACATTACCAGCCCCTATAACAACCACGTTTTTTCCCTTTGCAATTGGGGTATCATATTCTGGGAACAGATATGCCTTCATGAGATTTGCCCTAGTCAAATATTCATTGGCAGAATAGATTCCAACAAGATTTTCTCCTGGAATATTTAAAAATCTTGGAAGACCTGCTCCAACTCCAATATATATTGCATCATAACCCTGCTCGAATAACTCATCAATAGTAATGGTCTTTCCAACCACTACATTGTATTCAAATTTTACTCCGAGTCTTTCAAGATTTTTTAGCTCAGAAGCAACTATATCCTTAGGCAAACGAAATTCTGGAATACCATATACTAAAACACCACCACCTTTATGAAATGCCTCAAATACAGTTACTTCGTGTCCTTTTAGTATAAGGTCACCAGCAACTGTTAGGCCAGATGGACCAGAACCTATTACAGCAACTTTTTTACCGGTTGGTGGGGCCTTTGGTGGCAATTCCCCACTCCCATGTTCTCTCTCGTAATCTGCAGCAAATCTCTCCAGATTACCAATAGCTACAGGTTCTCCCTTTTTACCTAAAACACAATTTCCTTCGCACTGGGCTTCTTGTGGACAGACCCTTCCGCAGATTGCTGGCAAACTATTTTTTTCCCATATCTTTCTTATGGCCTTATCAAACTGCCCTTCTCTTATGAATTTTATAAAGCCTGGTATATCAACTCCTACAGGACACCCTTCTCTACACGCTGGTTTTTTACACTGCAAACACCTTGAGGCCTCTTTCATAGCCAATTCTGGAGTGTATCCCAGAGGCACTTCTTTAAAATTTCTCCTCCTGACCTCAGGTGGTTGTTCTGGCATTTTTTGACGAGGAAGTTTCTCTTTTTTTTCTGCCATATCTTTTCTCCTTTTGTTTTTTTATTCCTGTAATGCTGCTTTAAATTTTTCGTAGGCCTCTTTTTCTTCAGCTAAATAGGCCCTAAGCCTCTTTATGAGTTCATCAAAATCCACCTTATGACCATCAAATTCTGGCCCATCAACGCATGCAAACTTTGTTTTACCATCAACTGTTACCCTACAGCAACCACACATTCCAGTTCCATCCACCATAATTGGGTTTAAGCTGACCAAGGTCTTGACATTGTATTCCTTGGTCATGGCGCATACAAACTTCATCATTGGAACTGGCCCAATCCCAACAACTAATTTAACATTTCCTTTTTCCAGGATCTCTTTTAAAACATCTGTAACAAATCCATGGTGGCCGTAAGAGCCATCATCAGTGCATATATGTAGCTCATGGGATGCTGCCTTCATTTTGTCTTCTAAGATAAGCAAATCCTTTGTCCTTGCACCTATAATAGCTATTACATGGTTTCCTTTTTGTTTAAGTGCCCTTGTGATTGGGTGAAGCACTGCAACCCCGGTTCCACCGCCAACACAAACAACATCTCCATCATACTTCTCAATATCTGTTGGCTTTCCAAGTGGTCCAATTATATCTAAATAGCTATCCCCTTCTTTGAGGGTCTTAAAAAGTGCTGTGGTCTTACCAACCACTTGATAGATAATTGTTATTGTACCTTTTTCTGGATCTGTATCTGCCATGGTCAAGGGGATTCTCTCCCCAGTTTCACTGGCCCTTAGAATAACAAACTGTCCTGGTTTTGCTTTTTTTGCAATCAAGGGCGCCTTAATCTCATTTAACACCACTGAGCCTTGAGCCATTTCTTGTCGCTTGACAATTTCAAACATAACTTACCTCCAAAGAATTTTTATTAATTTGTTTAGGACCCACTGGAAAAACATATATTGACTGAAAATATCAGCCCTAATTACAAATTATCCCCTTCCATTTGTTTTAGATTATAGTAGATATTGTTTTTCATCCACCTTGGATCCCACCACTCAACAGGATCAACAGGTATTCCACTTATTAATATTCCAAAATGGAGATGATCTCCACCAGCAAGTCCTGTTGCTCCAGAAAGCCCTATTACCTGTCCTTTTTGTACAAAATCACCTTTTTTTACCTTTATCAAGGACAAATGTCCATACAAAGATTGAACTCCATAGCCATGGTCAATAATTACTGCATTTCCATAGATCCCGTACCATCCTGCATAAACCACCTTACCAAAATTTGCAGCAATAACCTTATCTCTAGCAACAGAAGCAAGGTCAACTCCCAGATGGGTCTCAGTATCAATTTTTTTCCCATGATAAAAGTAACTACGTTTATCACCAAAAGAAGCCATTCTAGCAGCATTTGGCATCCTTAAAAAGGCACCTTTAAATAGAATTTTTTTCTCTGTATTAAGTCCAATATACTTAAGCCTGTCTCTATTTTCTTTTCTTAGTTCTTTATTCACTTTTAAAAATATCTCCAATGGGCTTAATCCTTTGAATTTATTTTCAAATTGAATCATTTTGGTATTTAAAAACCTATCTGATATGTTTATTTTTGAATGTCTAAATCTTGTTCTTTTTATATAACATCTAAGTGGTATTTTCTTCTTGTTTCCTGCGAAATCTTCTGCAACTACCCAAACCGTCAAATTTTTTGGATCAACATCATAAGGTATAGCGAAAAAAACGAGATAATTTTTTTTGTACCTATATGCTGGAAAAAAATATTTAGCTACCTCTACACCTGCTCTTTTAATGGGTTCTGAAACAGAAAACCCACAAACTCCAGATCCCCCAATTTTTAAATAATGTCTAAAGGTCTTCATAAAAATATTTGGGGGGGAGGTGTCCAAGATATAGATTTTTCTTATTTGAGCTACATTTCCCTGAAAAAAATTGTTTTTGGATTTATCTAACGCCCACACAATTAATTTGATTTCACCATCATTAAAGCCAAGTTTCTTAGGATCCAATTCATAATCAATATGAGAAGAATTTTCTCCAATTTTCAAAGAAATGGTCTTTTCTCTTTTTCCTTGAGAAATCTTTATGCTTACCTGTTTTAACAAAGAGTTATTGTCCTTCACACTAATTTTTATTATTTCATTATCTGCTCCAATATACTTTCGATCTTCTAGCATAATTTTTGGGGGCACCCTATCCAAAATTAAATAATAATACCCTGCTCCTAAAATTATAAAAACACATAATAAAAAACTAACTACTTTAAATTTATTCATAAAATTATTCCTTTTTTATTTGCATATTCCTTTTGTTTTGTATATAGTAATTACTTTATAACTAATTTTATTAGGAGGTAGATTCATGGAAAAGGCAAAACAAGGAGATAAGGTAAAGGTTCATTATAAAGGATTTCTAGAAGACGGAACAGTCTTTGATTCTTCATTTGACCAAGATCCCCTTGAGTTTACAATTGGCAATGGTGAAATAATTCCTGGATTTGAAAATGCTGTTATTGGCATGGGTGTTGGAGAAACAAAGGTTGTTGAGGTTGCTCCAGAGGATGGTTATGGAGAGTACAACGAAATGGCTAAGTTGGAAGTCCCAAAAGAGAGTCTTCCTGAACACATCAACCCAGAAATTGGAATGATGCTTCAGCTCACCACTCCTCAGAACACTCAGGTTCTTGTTAGGGTTACTGATATGGATGATACTAATGTTGTACTTGATGCTAATCATCCCCTTGCTGGAAAAAACCTTAAGTTTGAGATCCAATTGGTTGATCTAGTAGCAGCTTAAAAACACAAAAAAGCGGTATCTCTGGATACCGCTTCTTAATTTTTAGGCATTCCACCCATAAAAATTTTTGCTGCCATTTCTGCAAGTTTATATATTTTATCATTTCCTGATTGATTTTCATTGTCCCCATGTCCTTTATAACTAACTATTATTCCTAATATGGAGGCAAAAAACGATTTTGCATAGAGGCTTACATTTTCTTTTGTACATCCTAAGGCAAGCAACATATCTTCAAATTCTCTCTGATATTCATCTCTGATCCTGACAAACTTTTCCCTTGCCTCTTCTTCAACTTCATCATTAATCAAAAAATGCCCCAACATCTGCAGAGTAGATTTTCTTGTTATGAAAAAGTCCACTATGCCTCTGGCAACATCTGCTAAATTAGGACTCCCAGACTTAATCCGTTCCAATTGCATTTTTTTGCCTTGCTCTACTTCATGTTCCAAAATCTCTGCTATGACATCATCTCTGCTGGAAAAATATCTATAAATAGATGCAGCGCTGATACCTGCTTCCTCTGCTATGTCCCTCATTCCTATTTCATAAAAAGAATGTTCTGAAAATAACTTCATTGCAGATTCTAGAATTATTTCTTTCCTATATGCCCTTTCTTCTTCTTTTAATTTTAAAAACGTTGAGGACTTCTTCATGTTCTTTACAACGCCTCCAAATAGAAAGTTTTTAATCAAACTTAATCGTTAGAAAAATTGCTCTCCGTATATACTCATTTTGTAAATTTGTAAACCATTAAAACAAAGTTTTATATTTATTAATCACTTGCAACAAAAAAGGAGAGCAAGCTCTCCCTTTTTTGTTTAAAATTTTTCATAGTGAACAAATTCTGAGATCTCCTTTCTCTTTGGAGGCTTTGGATCCTGGGCAGGATATCCCATGGGGACCATGACAACAACTTCATATCCATCTGGCACGCCTAATACTTTTTTTGCCTTGTCTTGATCAAAAAGTCCAATAACTACGCCCCCAAGTCCCAGAGATTTTCCAGTTAAACACAGATTCTGGGTGGCTATCCCAATATCAAACATAAACCAATCACCAAATTTTGTAGTGACTTTTCCTTTATAGTAACCTGCCTGTTGTAATTTTGCCACCATAACAAAAACTACTGGTGCTTTAACTATAGCAAGGTATGCTGGATTATTATTTGGCACTGTTTCCTGAAGTTTTTTCTTGACATCCATATCTTTTACAACAATCACTTCCCAACATTGAGTATTTGCCCACGATTGAGCCCACTTAACTGACTCAAGGAGCTTCTCAATCTTCTCCTGCTCTACATTCTTATCTTCAAATTTTCTTATACTTCTTCTGGTTTTGATAATTTCCATAAACTCTGTCATAGATACCCCTCCTTTTTATACATTAAATCTAAATGTTATAATATCCCCATCCTTGACAGTATATTCTTTACCTTCTAAACGCAACACGCCAACTTCTTTTGCTTTTTTAAAATCCCTGTATTTCTCAAAGTCAGCCCATGACAAAACTTCTGCTCTGATAAATCCCTTTTCTATATCAGAATGAATGGCTCCAGCTGCTTCTTTTGCATTACATCCTTTTTTGATTGTCCAGGCCCTTACTTCTTTTTCACCTGCAGTCAAAAAAGTAATGAGCCCTAAGAGTTCATATGTTGCATGGATTATTTTATCAAGGGCAGACTCTTTAAGCCCCATGTCCTTTAAAAACTCTTCCCTTTCTTCTTCGTCTTCTATTTCTCTAAGCTCTCTCTCTAATTTTGCACACACCTCTATTTTTTTCTTCTGTGGCTCATCTCCATTGTTTTCAAACTCATATTTCCCCATATCAGATTCTAATACATTGTACACATACAAAATTGGTTTGGCAGACAAAAATTGAAATCCTTTAAGTTCTGGAGCTAATCTTATTTGTTCATTAGTTCTTAAGGGAATTTCTTTTTCCAAAAGCTCCTTTGCCAGAACAAGCAACTCTTCTTCTTTTGGATTTACTAAATTTTTGTCTTTTCTTTTGTCAACAGCGATCCTATCAAGCCTTTTTTCCACAACTGCAAGGTCGGATATTATCAGATCCCCTTCAATATTCTCTTCCTGCTTTTTAGGGTCATTTAGACCTGAAAAGCAATCAATTACTGGCAAAAGACAATCCATACTTCTTATGTCATTTAACACCTTGTTTCCAAGGCTCTTGGCCCCTGCACCAGTGATTTCCCAATATTCAATTTCAGAATAAGTAACTTTCTTTGGTTTGAATATTTCTGCAAGAGGTTGCAATCTCGGGTCTATTACCTTGACCATTGCCCTGTTCAAATTTGCTGCCTGAGCTCCTGCAAGTGCAAGAAATAACTCTGTTTTACCTGAGCCAGCAAAACCAAAAATACCTGTTTTCATTTTAATCTCCTAACTCTAATTTTTTAGTAATTTTATAATCTCAGGGATTACTTTTTCTACCATTATTTCCACCCCTTGCTCATTGGGATGGACCATATCTTGTAATGTCAAAGAATGATTACCTATTATGCCACCTAAAAAATCGTGGACTAAGGGTATGTTATGTTTTTTTGCAAGGTCTATATAAATTTTTTCAAATTTCTTGCAATATTCTTTGTCTATATCAAAAAGTCCCACTGGAATCCTTGTACCAATGAGCAGTATCTTTGCACCAATTCCTTTTGCCTTTTCTATAATTTTATCAAGATTCAAATAAATATCTTCAATTGGATATTCCAAAAACCCATCATTTATGCCTAACTCCAAAACCACAATATCTGGCAATTCCTTTAAATAAAAGTCAATTCTTCTAAGACCTCCAAAGGTGGTATCACCAGATACACCAGCATTAATTACTTCTACATTGTACCCCTGGTTATTTAGCCGCATCTCAAGCCTGCTTGCAAATGACCTATCACGCCTTAAACCATAGCCTTCTGTTAAGCTGTTGCCAAAGGCAAGGATCTTTATCATACAATACCCCAAAAACTAATAATTGAACTTTTATTATTTTTATTTTAAAAGAAGTTTATGCATTGGTATATTTATGCACTTTTAGCTTTTTTTATAATAGGTATTCAGCGTTTTTTTTATAATGTTGCTGCAAAATACAATTGTAATTCCCTTGCTACAACTCTTATTTTCATGTTTTCTGTAAGCTGTATCAGTTTTATCTATATATTTGTAACCAACACTAAAATTTCTCTAAATAGCTATACACTCTTTTTAAGTTTTTTAAATAGTATCACATTTTCAATTGCTACAATAAGCCATATCCAGGCCCTTAAATTTTCTTCACCCTCGTTAGTATATCCTTTTATTCGATTAAACATATTAATAGTAGTTTTATATTCTTGTTTTATATTAATGGAAAGACTTACATCTATTCAACTTATTGGAATTTTTATCTCAATCATAGCCCTGTTTCTAATTAGTTCCGAATTTAAAAATGATTCTTATAAGAAAAAGGAAAATAAAATAGGATTTATCTGGGCATCATTTGCTATGGTATGTGGTGCTATTTCGTCTATTTCATGCAAATACGCAGCTAATTATATAAATAAGTTTGTATTTATTTTTATATCATATGTAATGTCCACATTCTTTTTAACAATTGGGTTAAAGCTATTAGATCCAAAAGAAAATTTGCTATCTAAAAAACATTATTTTAAATTTGCAACAATTATTATTGGAATTTTAATGGGAATACTTAATATTCTTGGTTTTTATTGTTATCTTATGGCTTTAGAAACTGGTCCCCTTTCCATTGTTGTAACTATTAATGGAATGCATTTTGTAATAGGTATTATAATGTCTGCCATTATATTTAAAGACAAAATTACCAAAAAATCCTTATATGGAATCTTTTTAACTATTATCTCGCTTATACTACTAACGGATTTTTAATAACTATCTCCTCCCAATTTATAGACTGAGCTATTTCATCAATTGTTTATGTATCTAAAATCTTTACTTTGTCTTTATTTACAAATTCCAAATAATCTCCCAACAATTGTAGAGCAAGCCAGTTTTTCGAAGTGGCAATGTTTATTATTTCTTCTGTGAGATTTAGTGACGCAACAACAGGAATCACTTTTAGATTTCTATATTCTGGAAAAAATGTTAGAAAATCAGAAATAGCTGACTCAAATTCTTCAAAATGATGTCTTCTATAGGTAGATTTTACATCAACCAAAAAGAGATAATTGTCTGCTACACATATAACATCATATTCTCTTATTTTTCCATTTAACTTTCTTTTCCTTCTTACAGAAATTTCTGTTACATCGAGATTATAAGTTCTTTTAATAAGTTGTGGAATCCCTGGTGCAACTATATCTTCCGCCAATGTACCCAATTTGTTTGCCAACTCACCCCATCTCTTATTCATCTCCTTATGGATCCTTTCACTTTCGTTCTTAAATTCTTTCATCTCATCTTTAAATTCTCTCATTTCATTTTTGAATTCTTTCATCTCTTTAGAAAGCTTTTCAATCTCCATTTCTGTTTTTCTAGACTGATATACGAGCTCCATTAGGGCCTCTTCCAGCCTATCCACCTTTTTTTCAAGAGCTACATACTGCATGCTTAAACCCCCTTCCTTATCTTGCTTTGCAAATTACTCTAATTTTGTGCTTCTAACCACATGATAGCTTCTTCAAAGTCTAGGGTTTCTTCATAAATTGCCCTTCCTGTAATAATACCTTGAAGGCCGTATTCTTTAAGGGGATAAAGTCTCTTTACATCGTTTATGTCTCTGACTCCACCAGCGTAGATAACAGGAAGTTTGGTAAGAGATAAAAACCTTTTTACAGGTTCAGGATTAATCCCTGTTTGCATACCATCCTTTGAAATATCTGTATAAACAATAAAACCAGCACCCATATTTTCTGCATCTAAAACAACGCTGTCAATTGTAAGCCCTGTGTCCTCAACCCATCCCCTGGATTTTAGCTTACCCTTTTCAGCATCAAGAGATACGCCTATTTTACCTTTATATTTATCACAAAGGGACTTAAAAATTGATGGCTCTTCGAAAAACATAGTTCCAATTATTAGTCTAGTGACACCAGCATCAAAATACCTTCTGGCTACTTCAAAGTTGCGAATGCCCCCACCAAGTTGTACAGGGATATCTATAGAATTACATATTTTTTCAATTAGATTATAATTTTTTGGAACCCCTTCAAAGGCTCCATCTAAATCCACAATATGTAAATATTTGGCTCCCTTATTTGCCCAATGTTTGGCCATTTCAACAGGATCTTTTGAAAATACAGTTACATCATTGTATTTTCCCTGTCTAAGTCTTACACATTCTCCATTTTTTATATCAATAGCAGGAAATAATATCATAGTCCAAGCTCCTTAATGCCTTGAATTATACCCTCCTCTGCAAGTTCATAGGCACTAACCCACTTGCCACCCCTTTTTATAAATTTATTTATTTCCAGGATATCTTCAGAAAGGGGTTTTTGTTTCTCATTATATAAGTAAGAACGTATTAATCTACCCTGTGTTATATCTATTAGATTTAGAGACAACATCACTTTTGCTGGCTCATATGCTCCCCACTTGCCCCCTACCCTGGGCTTGAATATAAATAGTTGGGGAACAATTAAATAATCTGAGGGAATACATTTCCCTATTTCAATCCATTTTTCAACTGGATTTAAATATGTTTTATTTTCTTTTAAAACAACTAATTCCTTACATTGATTAACAAAATTAGGTCCAATTATCTCAATTCCTTGTCTAGCAGATACCCTGGACAAAAGGATATTTGTTAATTTTTTCAGTACGTCTCTGTCTATCTTACCAGAATCTTTGACTATATATCCAGATAACACATCATGGGACAAAGTTGGGTGCTCAAATGGTGCTATGGCTATTTTCCCTTTGATAATATTTTTAGTTTCCTTTTTACTTACCCCTGCACACCCTGCAAAAAAAATCACTAATATTATTATTAAATTTTTTTTCACTCTAAAAGCCCTTTTGTGCTCATTGTTTTTTCCTCAAATACAATTTGTGTTGCTTTTCTCAAGGCAATACCAAAACCTTTGAAAGCTGCCTCTATTAAGTGGTGGCCGTTTTTACCATAAATAAAATTTATATGAAGATTTATCTGGGCCTTATTTGCAAATGACTTAAAAAATTCCCTCCAGATATCCCTTTCCTGACCAAAAATTACCTGGGGCAATATCTCATCATTATTTAATACAAAATATGGCCTTCCTGATAAGTCCACCACAACTTCAACCAGGGCCTCATCCATGGGCACCCTCACCCATGACATCCTGTTAATACCTTTTTTACCAGCTAAGGATTTCTTAAACACATCTCCAAGACAGAGCCCTATATCTTCAACTAGATGATGTGCATCTACTTGGATATCACCACTGGCTATAACCTGTAAATCAAAATTTCCCCAAAAACAAAATAAAGTAAGAAAATGGTCAAGATAGCCTAGTGATGTATCTATTTTAGATTTCCCATTACCATTTAAAAGAAATTCTATCTGGATATTAGTCTCCTTTGTCTGTCTCTTGTACTCTATTTTCTTCATTTACTTCTCCTGCTTTTTGAAGTTCAATGTCTTTATTTTCATCAGTATTTTCTTTTGTTTTCTCTTTTCTACCAAAAATATGGGCAATCCAGATACCAACTTCATAGAGTAGCACCAATGGACCAGCCATAAGTACCTGGGTAACTGCGTCAGGTGGTGTAAGTATGGCAGCAATAATAAATGCTATTAAGATTGCATATTTTCTATATTTTCTAAGGAATTTTGATGTAACTAATCCTAATCTTGCTAGAAAGAATATCACGAGAGGAAGTTCAAAGACAAGACCAAAGGCAATTAAAATTCTAATTGCAAAAGACAACCCCTCTTTCATACTAATCATAGGGCTTATATAAATATCTGCAAAACTCATAAAAAATTTATAAGCATATGGAAAAATAACAAAATATCCAAAAAGCGCACCTATTATAAACAAAAAAGCAGAACATAGAGAAATAGGTAAAATAAATTTCCTTTCTTCTGGATATAGACCTGGTTTTACAAAGAGCCATATTTGATAAAAACTATAGGGAAGGGTCAGAAAAATACCAGATATAAATGCCATTTTTAAATATACAAAAAAGGCTTCATGGGGAGATGTGTAAATCATTGTAGAATTTTTTGGAAGCGATCTAAAAAGAGGAAGCATTATATAATTAAATATTTGTTTTGATACAGGCACGCATGCAAGCATTCCCAGAAAAATAGCAATAACAGCCTTAACCAGTCTCCGTCTAAGTTCCTCTAAGTGGTCAAGGAGGCCCATCTCAGCCATCTCATCTTCGCTAGAATCTTTAAGGTCTTCTAAATCAGGCAACCTGGGTGTATTTTCAGCCAATTCTACTTCATTTTTGGGTAGGTTTTCCTTTTCATTCATCTAACATCATCTCCTTGTTTTATGTCTTTTCCTACTATTTAATCAGTTATAAGTAAAAAATGAAGAGTTTGTGAAAAGTTATTCTTTAATATTTTAAAAATCTTGTAAACCCTTTTTTAGGTGGGAATTTTCTTTTGATTTAAAATGGAAGGGGATAATAACCTAAACTGGTTAGTTTAACAACTTCAGGTCATCTGGTATGTTACATAATCTTTGTTATATTTATCCATAAGTAATATTAACCCTCAAGATCTGTTTTTTTTCTTCATTATTTTCCCTTGCAAATCCTCTGACCTCTCTATAACATCAATTCCGTAAATGGTTCACAAAAAATTTTAAAAGGGGTTTTTTTAGATGTTGGATAAAAATCTACTTAAAAGATACGCAAGGGTTCTTTTTTGGGGACTTGAGACTGCAAGGCTAGATAAATTCTCAAAAGAAGACATAATTTTGGTGAGATACGACCTTCCAGGAAGGGATCTTGCCACTGAAGTATTTACTGAGATTTTGAAAAGAAAGATGTATCCTGTTCAAAGGATAACCCTTTCCCCTGCAATGGAGTATTCATTTTATTTAATTGGTGATGAGGATCAAATATCCTTTATACCTCCAGGGGAAAAGGAACTTTTTAGTAATTTAAACGGTCTTATCTCAATCTTGGCGCCTGAGTCACTCACCCATTTAAAAAATGTTGATCCAGCAAAAATTGGCAGGTCTTTAATTTCCAGAAAAATTTTAAGAGATATTTTAGATGAAAGGGAAAATAAGGGGTTGTTTTCCTGGACCCTATGTCTTATGCCAACAGAAGAACTGGCTAAAAATGCAGGGCTTAGTATAAAAGAATATACTGACCAGATCATCAAGGCTTGTTATTTAGATTATGAGGAGCCAGAGAAAAAGTGGCAAGAAATTTTTGAAAATGCAAAACAAATAAAGAAATTTTTAAATTCCCTTCAAATAGAAACCTTACATTTAGAATCAGAAAATTGTGATTTATATGTAACTGTTGGACAAGATAGACAGTGGATAGGGGTATCTGGTCACAATATCCCAAGCTTTGAGATCTTTACATCACCTGACTGGCGGGGCACAAAAGGGATTTTTTATATGGACCAACCTTCCTTTAGGTCTGGAAACATCATAAAAGGACTCAAGCTGGAATTTAAGGAAGGAAGGGTGGTAAAGCTATCAGCTGAAGAAGGAGAAGTTTTTGTAGAAAAACAGATCCATGTAGATGAGAATGCATGTAAAATTGGTGAGTTTTCTTTAACTGATAAGAGGTTTTCAAGGATTGACAAATTCATGGCGCACACCTTATATGATGAAAATTTTGGAGGTGAACATGGAAATTGTCATATAGCCCTTGGAGCATCATATGCTGATACATATCTTTTAGGGGGAGATAAATTAACAAAAGAGTTGAAAGAACAGCTCGGATTTAATGACTCTGCCCTCCATTGGGACCTTGTAAATACTGAACAAAAAAAGGTAACTGCCCACTTAAAAGGCGGAGGTAAAAGGGTTATTTACCAAGATGGAATATTTATTTTATAATACTTGCTGCAAATATTATGATAAGGAGTTAAAAATTAAATGCACGAGATGTCCATTGCACAGGGAATTATGGATGTTGTTAAACAGGAGATGACGAAAAACAAGATGAAGGTCTTGTTAAAGGTGAAGATTAGAGCAGGTAAACTAAATGCAATAGTACCAGAAGCACTTCAGGTTTGTTTTGACATGCTGTTGCAGGACACTCCGTGGCCTGGTGCAATGTTGGAGATAGAAACTATCCCAATAAAACTTAAATGTCCAAAATGCTCCCAGGAATTTTTACCAGAAGATCAGGAGTATATGGGATCCATTATCCAGGCGCCATGTCCCAATTGTGGTACAGATATTGGACACGAAATAGTCTCTGGAAAAGAGCTTTTAATTGAATACATTGAAGCAGAATAAAAGGAGTATCAAGATGAAAATTCCAGTAATCAGAAAAATTTTAGAAAAAAATGAAGAAAGAGCAACTGAGCTTAGAGAAAGATTTGACAAAAACAATACCCTTGTACTCAATTTAATTAGTTCACCTGGAGCAGGTAAAACCACCCTCCTGGTAAGGACCCTCTCTGCTCTAAAAGATCAATTTAATATGGGAGTTATTGAGGGCGATATCCAGACCACGGCAGATGCTGAAAGGATTGCTCAAACTGGGGTACAGACAGTACAGATAAATACAGAAGGTGCGTGCCATTTGGATAGCAATATGATCTATGCAGCGACTCAAAAGATGGATTTAGGTGGATTAGACATACTCTTTGTTGAAAATGTGGGCAACTTAGTGTGCCCTGCTGAGTTTAAAGTTGGTGAGGATTTTAAAATCGCACTCTTAAGTATCCCTGAAGGGGATGATAAGCCAGAAAAATATCCATTACTTTTCTCAGAAGCAAAGGTGTTACTTTTAAATAAAATTGATCTTCTTCCTTATCTTGACTTTGACGTTGAAAAGGTAAAAAGAGTTGTAAAGACTCTCAATAAAGATATTGAGATATTCATGGTCTCTGCAAAAACTGGACAAGGCTTTGATGAGTGGCTAACTTGGCTAAAAAATAGGGTGCTTGAAAAAAAACAGGGAAAATAAAAAAGGGAGGCATAAGCCTCCCCTTTTTTATTCAATTTTTATGACTCAATTGGAATCTTTTTACCCCTTGCCTCTTCTTTTTTAGGTAATCTTATTTCTAATATACCATTTTTAAATTTCGCAGATACCTTGGACTCATCAATTTCAGTTGGCAAGGGTATTGACCTATAGAAGGAACCATAACTACATTCAATCCTGTGGAAATTGTCTTTTTTCTCCTCTTCTTCTAATTTCTTTTCTCCCTTTAAGATCAAGGTGTTGTTTTGAATTGTGAGTTCTACGTCTTTTGGCTCAAGACCTGGAAGTTCTGCCTTTACTTTAATTTCTTTTTCATTTTCACTTATATTTATAGCGGGATATGTTACTTCTCTAAACAGAGAGAAATTAAAGGGGTCTCTCCATAAACTCTCAACAAGATCAAATATAGATTCACTCTTTGTTACATCACTATCTTTTCTCAGTGCTGGTAGAAACCTTAGTCCTAACATATCCCATCACCTCCTTTTTTATAATTTTTCTTGCTTTTTCTATAATAGAAAATAAAAAGCAATGTATAGGTGTCAAGGGGTTTGTTAAAAAATTTTATTCCATAATATTCCAAATATTTTGAATAGTTATGCCATTATCCACGGCCTCTTTGATTTTATTCTCATCACCTAATATTACAATTACTCCCCTATCCTTTAGACAGGCCACATACTCTGCAAAGGATTTAAAATCCTCCTTTGTACAGGACAAGACCTCATCTCTTATTTTTTGTCTTATCTTCTGGTCGTCCCCAACAATATACCTTGTCATTGCTTGAAGTCCCTTTGCATCTGGCAATTTGTAAGCGTCAATGACAGATATTGTACCAATTATTGCCTTTTCAATCTCTGTATCTTCAATATCTAATTTATTTAAATAATTGGCTGTGTTATCATACACCTGTAATGTATTTAAACAATTTGGATCCCTGTAGGATATAAAACTAAGTATTTTTGAAAATCTATCTAGACTTATAAATCCTCCATAAGCTCCGCCCTCTACTCTAATTTTATTCCATATATACGTATTTCTCAAATATCTTGTAACAACTAGATGAGAGCCTTTAAATTCATAGCCAGTCTCTTTAAGATTAACCCCTTTGCCAACATAATTGACTTGGGCCGGAACCACCATTGCCTCGTTACCTTCAATATTTTGATAAATCATTTTGTGTATATATCTTTTCGTGCTATAGAGTTCTCTCCCAAACGCACTAACATGTGAATCTGCCTTTGTTAAAATTTCACTATTACCTGTTAAATTAAAAATAATAGAAGATGCTTTATACAAGCAATCAAATGTTTCGTGTAAGTCCTTTAATACATCCTCAAAATTATTTTGGGTCCTCTGAATTAAATATCTTAAGAAGAGTAAATAGCTAACTCCGCCAATTTGTTCATTTATCCAACCAGTTAAATCAAGCTTTGCTGCCAGCCTTGTGGATACAACCATGTGACCTGCAGGAATAAGCATACTTTCCAGTTTTGCCTTTTCCTGCATTAGAATTTGCAAGAATCTATCCTTATTGTTTAGTGACGGATGTTGAAATATCTCTGTTAATATCTCAAAAAGATCAGGGATATTATCTTTAAGTGTTTTAGATCTAATAATTAAATATGCGACATTTTTTCCAGCTACATCCTTTGATATAAAGGTCTCATGGTGTATGCCACCAGTTTTAGCCTGAATAATCTTATCTAAAGACACATAATCGTGTTTTGTAGTTCCCATCTCAGTTAGAGCACGGCCAATTAAGTTTACATATCCCAAATATTTCTGTGGTACTGATTTTAAATCAAAACCTATATCAAAATACAAAATATTATTAGTCTCAATATCGTGGTATAATACATCCCCATATTCTCTATTTGATATAGTGGTAGGCACTTCTTTTTCTTCTCTATCTATATCTTTTAATTTTATGTGCGGGATTTTCTTAATATCTTCCTCTTTATCTTGTTTTTTCTGATATTCTTTAAATTTTTCTAAATCCTTATATATAACTTTTTTGTCCTTTACATTAGATAAAACTTTTTCAACTCTTTTTTGTTCTTGTATTACAAGTTCTTTGGCCAGTTCTTCTTTTGGAATTAATTTTACAGTTGTTCTGTGTGTGTTGTTTAAAAAATATTTTGCTACAAGTTCTTCAAATATCCTTTCACCTTCAGCAATATTTTGCTTTATTAAATTTAAGGGTTTTTCAAAACAAAGGGTAAGCAAGGGATCTTCATCATAGAGCCAGGTGGTGAGCGCCCTGAACATTACAACAAGTCCCCTTGGATAATTTCCAGTATTTAGCTCCCTTAAGTCAAACTCAAAACTATTTATGGCAGCATCTACTAATTTTTTGTCAAAATTATTTTTATATATATCTTCTAAGGAATTATTAATTATTTCCCAGACCTTTTGAAAATTTTCCTCCATGACACTTTTAAGTCCAGTAGAAAAATACATTTGTCTTAGATCTTGCTCCAACCCAACTCCACAGAGTCCTTCACCCAGTCCAGACTCAATTAAATTTTTCTTAAGTACTGATGAATCCATATTGATGAGTAGATATTCAAGTATCTGCAATCCAAAATTAATGTATAAGAGTGATGTTTCATCTAGTAGCCAGTTAAAAGTAATAAACGGCTTTGAGTTTTCTGCGGCTGGATAATAAAATTCGCATTCTTTGGGTCGGGTAAATCTATTTTGCAGTGGAATAGTTGAAGATACCTTTATTTCATCAAAATCTCTTAAATACTCATCTATTATTTCAAGCCTTTTTTGTTCAGGGTCGTTTCCCCAAAAAAATATCCTGGAATTTGATGGATGATAATATGTCCTGTGAAATTTAACAAAATCCTCATAAGTTAGATTTATAATCTCATCTGGATGCCCTCCTGAATCAAAACCATAGCAAGTTAAGGGGAAAAGTGTTTGCTGGGAGTATTCCATTAACATGGAATCAGGAGATGAATATGCACCTTTCATTTCATTGTAAACAACTCCCACTATTTTGGCATTATTTAGATCATTTCCTTCTACTTCTATGTGCCATCCTTCTTGCATAAAGATTTCTTTTGTAAGAAGGGGATTAAATACAGCATCTAAATACACGTCTATCAAATTATAAAAATCCTTTTCATTTTGAGAAGCAACAGGATAACAAGTCTTATCTGGAAAGGTCAGGGCATTTAAAAAAGTCTGCATAGAACCTTTAAGTAATTCAACAAAGGGTTCTTTAACTGGATATTTTTTGGAGCCACAAAGAACAGAATGTTCTAAAATATGCGCAACACCTGTAGAATCTTTTGGTGGAGTTCTAAAAGTAATTCCAAATACTTTATTTTCATCATCATTTTGGATGGATAATATTTCAGCTCCATTTTTCTTATATCTATAAAAACTTGCAATTGAATTTAATTCTTTTATCTCCCGTTTCCAAATCAGTTGGAATTTATCTTTTACCATTTGTTTTCTCCAATAATTTAAGTTAAAAATTTAATGTACCTGGTGTCCTGGGAAATGGAATTACATCACGAATGTTTGACACTCCAGTTAAAAACATAATGAGCCTGTCAAATCCAAGTCCAAATCCCGAGTGTTTAACTGTTCCATAACGCCTTAAATCTAAATACCACTCATAGTCTTGTATTTTCATCTCAAGTCTTTCCATGTTTTTAACAAGTACATCAAACCTCTCTTCCCTTTGACTTCCCCCAACAACTTCTCCAATCTTGGGAAGTAAGATATCCATTGCAGCAACTGTTTTTCCGTCATCATTTAATCTCATATAAAATGGCTTTATCTCCTTTGGATAATTGTACACAACAACAGGGCCATTAAAATATTTTTCAGTAAGATATCTCTCATGTTCTGTTTGTAGGTCTTCTCCCCATTTGGGCTTAAATTGAAATCCCATTTTCTTTTCAGCCTTCTCTAAAATATTTATGGCCTCTGTGTATTCTATTCTCACAAAGGGTTCATTTATTAATTTCTCAAGCCTAGAAAAAAGTCCTTTGTCTAAAAATTTAGAAAAGAGTTCAATATCCTCAGCTCGTTGATTAAGAGTGGTCTTAACCACATATTTTATCAATTCTTCTGCTAAATCCATGTCATCATTTAAATCAAAAAATGCCATTTCAGGTTCAACCATCCAAAATTCAGCTGCATGTCTTGGGGTATTTGAGTCTTCTGCCCTAAAAGTAGGCCCAAAGGTATAGACCCGACCAAGTCCAAGGCATATGGCCTCTGCTGTAAGTTGTCCAGAAACAGTCAAATAGGCATCTTTTTTAAAAAAACTGTCTTTTTTCTCGCCCTTTTTTATTACCTGAAACAGATCCCCTGCCCCTTCACAGTCTGAAGATGTAATAATAGGTGTGTGGATGTAAAAGAAATCTCGTTCTTGTAAAAAATTATGGATGATGTACGAAACTGTTGATCTAATTCTATTAATTGCTCCATATTTATTAGTCCTAACCCTCAAGTGGGCAATCTGACGCAAAAATTCATCTGAATGTCTTTTTTTCTGCAAAGGATACTTATTGGGATCAGCTTCACCTAAGATAAAAACCTCTCTTCCCATAAGTTCCCATTTTTGTCCCTTACCTGGCGACTCAACAATATCCCCTTTTACTTTTATTGAACTTCCTGTAGTTATTTTTTTTAGATGGGCAGCAGATATTATTGAGTGGTCAATAACAACCTGCAGATTTTTAAGGCACGATCCATCATTTAATTCAATAAAGGAAAAACCCTTGGAATCCCTCCTTGTCCTAACCCATCCCTGTACAACAACATCCTTTTTTTCTTTATCCAAATCAATTATCTCTTTTATCAACATTTTTGTATCCATATTTTTTGTATTTTTGTTTATCACAAAGTTAACTATATCAGCTAGTATCTTTTTTTGTTAAAATCATCTTTGAAATTCCAGCACCATCTGAAATTTACAAGTTGTCTTAGAATAGTCAAGCGTAAATTAAATTAGCTTAAAACTTGGCTTTTGATACTTCTATAATAGCAATTTTCTTTGAGTTTGTGAAGCTAGGATTTATAGAGTAAGTAATACGAGTAAATTGGTATATTGGTATATTAGTGTATTGGTGTATTGGTGTAGTGGTGTATTTTGGTATTTATTTTTCGTAAAGTATGGGAAAGAGGACGATATTGAAGCTTTAGGGAAAAATTGTATCAAGGTTTAAATAATTCCTTGTAATGATTATACAAAAAGATTATATAGGATGTGTGTTACAGGGACATCTATGCTTTTATAGGCCTTTTTGTAAATTAAAACTAGCTAATTTTTATCGGGGAAAATTCCATTTCACGCTGAACCAAGAAAAAAATAATCCTTAGACTGGGTATGGAATAAAAGAATGTATATAACAAAAGAAATTGAAATAACAGATATTAAAAAATTAAGGCAAATTGCACACTTATTGGCAAAAAAAAGCCTGACAATTGGTCACGGAAAATATCTTTTACAAGGAGAGCTGGGAACAGGGAAAACAACATTTGTCAGGTTCTTTGTTGAAATGTTGCCAGGCTCAGAGCAAGCAGAAGTAAGTAGCCCCAGTTTTA
>NZ_JBMYBT010000064.1:0-31210 GCF_053993635.1 Desulfothermus sp.
TATAACTTTGTCAAAATTTCCAAAAATCCATAATATAAATATATGCTCCAGTAAAGCCATACAATATGGGCTAGATAAATTTTAGTAAAAAATCTAGACTTGACACTCGCATTTTAATAAAATATAAGCATAAAAAGTTAAGCCGGGGTGGCGGAATTGGAAGACGCACGGGACTCAAAATCCCGCGGGCCCTGCGCCCGTGAGGGTTCGACTCCCTCCCCCGGCATTTTGTTTTGGAGAAAACAGTGAATCATGATCTGTCCTCACTTCTTAAGCCACTTAATTGGATTTAACGTGTTTTTGCCTTTTCTGATCTCAAAATAAAGTCCATATGTCCTTACAAAGGGAGAAAAGCCAACTTCACCAATTGGTACAGAACCTTCAACCATTTGACCCATTTTAACAAAGACCTTAGAGAGAAATGCATAAAGGGTGTAATAACCATCTCCATGATATATGATAACAACATTTCCAAAACCCCTTAGTTTGTCCTGGAATACGATTTTTCCAGAAAAACATGCTTTTACTTTTGATCCTTTCGGGGCATAAATAACAATACCCTTTTTTATTTTTTTTATCTTTTGAGCTTTTACAGGATAAGGAAGTAATCCTTTTGCATTTGTGAAGTTTCTGGTTTTTAATAGCCTTAAGTTATATTTTAGCTTCTCAACAGTCTCTATTATTTTTTCTATTTGTTTCTCTTTTTTGATAGACAAGGCCCGCACATTTTGAAGCTTTGAAAACAACACCATTTTTTCTTTTAATAGTTCATCTTTTTGCCCCTCAATTTTTTCAGTCTGTAATTTTATTTTTGCTTTAAGTGATTCTAATTTTTTTTGTTGACTTTCTAACTGTTTTTGCTTTTTTCTTATCTCTTTTAATTTATTGTTGTATGCTTGGTAAATATATTCTAGCCATATATATCTTAGATGGATATCTTTAAAATCTTGTGGGGTTGATAAATAGAATTTGCGCAAGTATGTATCCCACATCATATTTAAAATTTTATATAAATATTCTGAGTTAAATTTAATATCTTTTTGAAGGGATATAATCTCTTTTTTTAGAGAACTCTCTCTTTTTTGCAAATTGATAAGATTTTCATTATTCTTTTTTAGAGATATTTTAATCCTCTCTATATTTTTTTCTATTTTTAATATTTCATTATAAATCTTTTTTTCTTTTTGTTTTAATTTTTTTAGTTCTTTTTGTCTTTTAGTAAGCTCTGATTTTTTTTGTATTAATTGTCTTTTGTAGGGATCATTAAATGCTTGAGATGTATGAGGTAAAATTAAGAAAATAAGAAATATAATAAATAGATAATTTTTTTTTGTCATATTTAATCATTGCCAGATAAAGGACAGGTATTACAATCTGCTTTTTTCTTTTTACACCATTTTTTTCCTACTCTAACTATTAATGCATGAAATTCTTTATATATATGGATATCTTTTGGCAGGTTCTGCATGCAAAATTCTTGCAATTCCTCGTATGATATCTGGTCTTCTATCAAATCATGTCTATTAAATATCCTATGGGTATAAGCATCAACTACAAATATTTCTTTTTCAAACCCATATAAAAGCATTGAATCTGCTGTTTCTGGACCTATGCCTTTAACACTTAATAGTTTGTTCCTCAAATCATAAAGTGAATACTCCTTTAATTTTTCTATTTCAAAGTTTACTTCCTGTTTTAAGAACAAAAGAAAATTTTTCAGTCTATTTGTTTTGATTCTAAAATAGCCAGCAGGTCTTATGAGTTCTGCTAATTGCTCATTATCTAAGAAAAATAGCCTTTCAGGACTGAGTAAATTATTGGCCTTTAGGTTAGATATGGCCTTTTCTACATTATTCCAATTTGTATTTTGTGTTAAAATAGCTCCTACACATATTTCAAAAATCGTATCACCTGGCCACCAATAACTTGGTCCAAGTGTGTCGTACAAAACACTAAACATTTTATTAAGGATTATTTTGTCGTCCTCACCCATTCCTATTTCCTTTGAAATGTTGTTGATGACCGTTCCCCTTCCTGGAAAATCTCCACAACACTAAAATGGGACTTATAAGAGTGTATGACTCTATTTTCTTGTTCATTTAAAATCCCAGATATTATAATAATTCCCTTTTCATTTAAAAGGGATACAAAATCATTTTTTAGATCAAGGATAGGATCCAGTAAAATATTTGCCATTATCAATCTAAACTTTTTTTCTTTTTTTAAAGAATTAGTTGTGCCAATAAAAAAACAAGGGAAATCTAATCCATTTAACTCAATATTTTTTTTGAAATTTTTCATGACAACCTTATCTATATCCAGGGCAACGCCTTTAAGACCGAGCAGGGTACCAGCTATTGTTAAAATGCCTGATCCTGTTCCAACATCAAGAAAGGTATCTTTTGTTTTTATAAAACCTTTTTTGTGGACTTTTAACAAAGAGATGAGGCAGAGTTTTGTGGTTGGATGGTGACCAGTGCCAAATGCCATTTCAGGATAGATGTAAATGGGAATTTGCCCTGCAGATAGGCCAATTTTCCCTTTGTTCCATGAGGGAATTATTTTAAATTTTCCTACCTCAATTGGCTTGAAATATTTTTTCCATTCCTTTGACCAGTCTAAGTCAAAATATTTTATAATCTCTACTTGGGCGCCTTTGAACTTTGTCTTTATTTTTTCTGAAAAATCCTCTGCACCATCTAAGGAGTCAAAATATATTTTTATTAAATTTTTCTCTTCTTCCCATCCCCAAGAGATGTTTTCAGCTAAAAATAACTCCAAATCTGCTATTAACCTGGGATCAATTTTTATGTTTAGCACAAAATATACTTTTTTCATAATTTACTTAAAATATCATCAAGGGTGTTAGAAAATGCTTTAATTTCTTCCTCCTTTATTATTAAAGGTGGTAGCAAACGCAAGGTTGAGCCTTGGGTCAAATTCACGATAAATCCTTTATCTATAATTGTATCAAAGACCTTTTTTGCGTCCACCCCAGGTGTTAGTTCAATCCCAAGCATAAGTCCAATACCTCTAACTTCTTTTATTAACCTGGGATATTTGTCTTGTAATCTTTTGAATTCAGATAAGGCAAATTCGCCTATTTTTTTTGCCCTGTCTATCAAATTGTCTCTAAAGATAATTTCAAGGACTTTTAAGGCAGCCATACAGACAACTGGTCCTCCACCAAAGGTAGTAGCGTGGGTACCAGGCCCAAATGCTTTTGCAACTTCCTCTGTTGCCATCATTGCACCTATGGGAAGCCCATTTGCCAGGGCCTTGGCACAACTAATTATGTGGGGTTTTACATTATAATGCTCAAAACCCCACATCTTTCCTGTCCTGCCAATCCCGGTTTGGATCTCATCTACAATAAATAAAAGGCCCTTTAGCTTACACAACTCTTCTATACCTTTGACAAAATCTATTTCAAGAGGTCTGATGCCGCCCTCACCCTGGATGACCTCTATCATAATTGCAGCAGTCTTATTATTAATTTTTCCCTCAATATCTTTTAAATCATTTGGTTTTGCATGGACAAAGCCAGGAACAAGGGGCTCAAAACCCTCCTTAATTTTCTCCTGCCCTGTAGCACTCATAGTTGCAAAGGTGCGACCATGAAAAGACCCTTCAAGGGTTATTGTTTCAAATTTATCTTGATTTTTTATGTTTTTAAAATACCTACGGGCAAGTTTTATACATGCTTCATTTGCTTCTGCGCCTGAGTTACAAAAAAATACCTTGGACATGTGAGATGTTGTATTAATTAACTTCTCTGCCAAGTCTATTTGCTCTTTTGTGTAAAAGAGATTACTAACGTGCACCAGTTTTTTGGCCTGCTCTGAAATTGCCTTTCCAATTTCCATATTTGCATGTCCAAGATTACATACTGCAATTCCGGCCAAAAGATCAGTATATTCTTTTCCATTAAAATCATATAATTTTGTACCCTGTCCCCTTTTTATCTCAATGGGATACCTTGCATAAGTATTAAATAAAAATTTGTTTTCCCGTTCCTTAAGAATAGAGTGTTCCATGGATAAAACTCCTGTTTGATAATTTGGCCTTGATTTGAATAAAATTAAAACAGGAGGTCAAGACAAAATTGTCTTGCCTCCTTTACCTGGAATTTTCTAAGTGCAATGTATATTTCAAGAATTAGCCTGAGCTTTTTACATATTTCCCAAAACCCAGGCCAATTAATTAAGAGCTGGGTAAAATCTTTTATACTTGCGGTCTTGGAAGGAGATTTGCCATTTCAGCTATTTCAGGAACTCTGTGTTCCCATTCAATGGCCATTAGGTGTACTCCTGCAATTCCCTTCATCTCCTTAAATTCTTCTATCATCTCAACAGCAATCTTTATCCCTTCCTTGGACTGCTCTTTTTTGGGAACTCCTTTTAGCCTTTTGATTATCTCGTCTGGAACATCCATACCAGGGACCTTTGTCTGCATGTACTTGGCCATACCAACGCTCTTCATTGGAGTTATTCCAGCAAGGATATAGACCTTTTCTGTAAGTCCCATATCATTTGCCTGTTTTACCCATTCCCTCATTCTCTTCATATTATAAATACACTGGGTCTGAATAAACTGGGCACCAGCTTCAATTTTTTTTGCAAGTCTATGAATTCTCCACTCTAAGGGCTCAGCAAAGGGATTTGCTGCAGCACCTATAAACATTTCCTTAGGTGCACCATCTAAGTCTGCCCCAGATAAGAATTTTTCATCATCCCTCATTTTTTTTACTGTAGATATTAGTTGAATAGAATCAATGTCAAATACGCCCTTTGCAAAGGGATGATCACCAAACTGTTGATGATCTCCTGAAAGACACAGAATATTCCTTATACCATGGGCATAAGCACCCAGTATATCTGCCTGCATTGCAAGTCTGTTCCTATCCCGGCAAACCATCTGATAAACAGGCTCAAGGCCTTCTTGTAATACCAAAAGTGATGTTGCCCAACTGGACAGCCTCACAACTGCTGTCTGGTTATCAGTTATATTAACTGCATCCACCACTCCCTTTAAATAAGAAGCCTTTTTTTTGACCGCATCTACATTAACGCCCCTTGGAGGGCCAAGTTCTCCAGTTAAGGCAAAATGACCTTGTTCTAAAATTTTTTTCAACTTGCTCATGGCCTTACCCACTTTTTTAGGTTTAAAGGTTTAGAATATCCATTGACGGAACAAAGAACGGTACCACTCCCTTGTGTTTATTTTTAAAAGAAAATTTATTGCTTAGTTTTGCTACTTTTAAATGCTTAAATCCCATTGGATCATAATTAATAAGACTTGATTTTTCTTGTTTATTTAAAATCTCTATTGTCAATTTTTTAGACATATCTAACATATCTATGACATAATCCCATGAGCTATGGAGTTTTTTTTCAATCATACCCCTATTTATTTCTTTAGATGCAGATCTAAAAAAATTTAAAGATATACCCTTTTTAAATAGCATCTTCTTTATTTTAAAAGTTGATTTTTTATTTTTTATTGTATTTATGAGCTGTAGATCTACATCTTTAAAATTTCGATTCATAATATCTTTTAAAATACTTGCCTCCACATTCAAAGACCTATCTATTAGACCTTCAATTAAAACGTGAAAAATTTTCCCTCGATTTAATTTAAATAATTGTAACATATTTGGAACAAAATAATTATGGGCTATTACATCAGATGCCAGATGGGATAAATACCCTAAAGAATATGATTTAACTCGTATATCATTTGATTTTAAGAGACTAAATCCCGTATTCCAATTGTGTGTTGGGGCCTTTGATATTTTTTTCCCCTTTCCAATTAACACATCAGGACTTATACAACCATACAAAAAATAATGGGGATACTTTAAGATAATATCTGTCACCTGGGACATGAGTAAATTCAAATTATCAAATATATAGAGACCAATCGATATATGTGATGCTGGCCCCCATGCAAATGCATTTATTGGTGAAAAAACTGCAATAAAAATAACAAGAAACAACAACTTATTTTTTGACATGACATTCACCACAGGCAAGAGGTCCTTTTTTCCTTTTTTTATGACACGTGATACACTGTTTGTGGTATGCATCCATTAAGGGTGTCATATCTGCCGTAGTCTTTTTTACTTTATGGCACTCAGAACAACCTTGACCTACGCTCATTGCCCCTTCAACCAGTTTCCCATTTTCATATACATGATGACAAATAGAACAGTCATAGAGTTCTGCCTTTTCATTGTGCTTGTCATGGACAAATACAGCAGGGGGTCTCTGATAGGTCTTAAAAGCTGGAGATTTTATAAACTTCATATTCTCTTGAGCAAAACATAATAAACTATAAACACAAAAAAGACCTAAGAAAAAAATCAGTCTTAATGATATTTTTTGTTTCATGTATGTGCCCCTTTTTTGTTCACCTAAGTTTGTCAAAAACTTTTGAAAAATTAGTTTTTATTTAATAAAAGTAAAAGTAAGCACCTTCTTTCAAATCAAAAAGCGTCAGCTTATCTAACAAAAAAAACTAAAACATACAAGTTAAAAAAACTATTTTTAAGATATCAGATTGCACAAATATTTTATTTACATACATCTAGCATCTTTGATATAGCTATTCTGGCCAGCTCTTTAGTCTTAGTATCTACTTTGACCTGTTTATAGGTGTCTAAACTTTCTAATAATGACAACAGATTGGATTCATTTATCATCTCCATGTATCTGCAGCAAGTGGTATGTAGTGGAAATATTTCCTTATCCCCATGTTGTTTTTTTAATCGGTTAACCAGATTTATCTCAGTGCCTATAACTATTTTGCTCCCTTTTGGCTGGTTTTGTACATATTTTATAATTTTTGAAGTTGACCCCCATGCATCAGCATCATTTACCACTTCTGGGGTACACTCGGGGTGAACAATAATTTTTGCATCTGGCTTACGTTTTTTAAAATGATAAATATGTTCTTTTCTAAAATTTAGGTGCACATCACAATATCCTGGCCACACATACAATTTGTATTTTTTGTTAAAAATATCATCGTCTAAATAAGATATCTCCTCATCATCAATCTCCAAAGCCTTTGCAGTATTGAGTGCTAAATTTCTGTCTGGTAAAAAAAGTACTCCATCGCTATTTTCCAATGCCCATTTTAACATAGTTACTGAATTTGCTGATGTACAGACGCTTCCTCCAAATTTTCCACAAATAGCCTTAACTTTTGCTGAAGTATTTACATATGCAATTGGTATAATCTTCCTCTTTTGATTTAATTTAGTCAAAGTAATCTCTATTAATTTTGCAGGAGCAAGGTCTGCAAGGGTACACCCAGCTTTTTTTACAGGAATAAAAACCTGTTGAGACTCATTTGCCAAAATAGCTGTGGACTCTGCCATGAAATAAACCCCACACATAACTATGTATTTGGCCTTTAGTGAAGGAACTTTTCTTGCCAATTCTAAAGAATCTCCAATAAAATTTGCATGTCTTACAATTTCGTCATTTTGATAGTGATGGGCTAAAATACATAGTTCATCTTTTAATTCATCTTTTATCTTGAGAATTTTATCTGAAAGTGTCATGTTTATCTCTCCTTGTTTTTGTATTTTCTTGAATATCAAGGTTCAGTTTGATATCCTTTGTTGGTTGGCCTAAATTTATGAAAATTTTCTTTACAGAGTTAGGCTCCTTGTTCCATGTAATGGTTATTTTTATTTGACACTAACAACAAACTTTTTGGTCCACCTTGAGAGGAGTAGATAAAAAACAGTTTTATCTGTCACAAATTATGCGAAAAATCAAGCCATGGAGACCATTGTTTAGAAGTAATGGAATAATATGGATATAGTTAAAAACTCCGTAGGATTAGTCAAAAAGCAATTTTTTACTTTTGCAGAGCCACCCAATGAATTTATCTTTGAAAATGGCCAAAAATTAGGACCTATTACCCTTGCGTATGAAACTTATGGGACTTTAAATAGGCACAAGACCAATTGCATACTTGTGTTGCACGCATTAACAGGTGATTCCCATGCTGCAGGGTATTACAGCGAAGATAGCCCAACACCTGGATGGTGGGAAAATATGATTGGTCCATCAAAGGCCATTGATACAAATAAATTTTTTGTAGTGTGCTCCAATGTAATTGGTGGTTGTATGGGCTCAACAGGTCCTGGCTCAATTGATCCAAAGACAAATAAGCCCTATGGATTAAGGTTCCCGTTAGTAACCATTGGGGATATGGTTAGGGCACAAAAAAAACTTATTGAGCATCTAAAAATAGATAGAATTCTTGCAGTAATTGGTGGCTCCATGGGAGGTATGCAAGCCCTTGAGTGGAGTGTGAGATACCCTGAGATGGTCAATGGGGCAATTTTGATTGCTACTACTTCAAAACATTCAGCAATGGCCATAGCCTTTAATGAAGTAGCAAGACAGGCAATTATGAACGATCCCAATTGGAATAATGGTGACTACTATAATTCTGTCCCTCCTGTACACGGACAGGCAGTGGCCAGGATGATAGGCCATGTTACTTATCTGTCAGATACCGCGCTTAGAAAAAAATTCGATAGAAACATACAAAAAGGATTTCATCCAACTAGTAATTTTGAAACCAATTTTCAGGTATCCAATTATCTTAAGTATCAAGGAGAAAAATTTGTTAATAGATTTGATGCAAATTCGTTTTTGTATCTAACCCGTGCAACTGATTATTTTAATCTGGCTGAGACCCATGGAGAGGGGTCCATTGTCCTGGCGCTTTCAAAGGCAAAGGCAAAATTTCTAGTTGTTTCCTTTAGTTCAGACTGGCTATATCCCACTTACCAGTCAAAAGAAATGGTAAAGGCAATGAAAAAAAATGGAATTGAGGTAAACTTTTGTGAGATCCAAATAGACTATGGACACGACTCATTTTTAGTTCCCAATCCAAAATTATCCAGTTTGGTAAAGGCATTTTTGGAAAAACTTTCTTCTGAGATTTAAATGAAAATATATTTTACGTTTGTACTTAAATGGATCGTCAAAAATGAGATTTGACTTAAAGACTATAGCCAGATGGGTTAAGCCAGGAAGTAAGGTACTGGATTTAGGATGTGGTAATGGTGTGTTACTTGAATATTTAATACAGCAAAAAGATGTCAAGGGCACTGGGATTGAGATTGATGAGGAAAAAGTGACCCAGGGAATTTTAAAAGGGGTGAATGTAATTCAGGGTGATATAAATGAGGAAATTTTAGATTATGCGGATCAAACCTTTGACTATGTGATTTTATCCCAGACCTTACAACAGGTGACTCGTCCAGCCTGGCTTATATCTGAGATGCTAAGAGTTGGAAGAAAAGGGATTGTGAGTTTCCCAAATTATAGCCATTACAAAAACAGGATCTACTTTTTTTTTAAAGGTCGGGCGCCAATATCCAAGGAACTTCCTTATGAGTGGTTTGACACCCCAAATATCAGGAGGATTAGTATTACGGATTTTAGGAGGTTTTGTGAAATATTTGGTTTTAAGATTGAGAGGGAAATGAATATTAGTACGTATCACCACGAAGACCATGGAAAGGTGGTCAAATTTTTCCCAAACTTATTTGCAATTTATGGGATATTTATGCTTACAAAAAAATAAAAATATGTTCATAATCATCTTTTTTTGTGTACTGACTGTGCCAGATTTTCACCTTGACCTACTATATTTAATCCCTTAAAAATTTATGTCGTATCCAACCAATGGGTCCTGCCTTAAGTCCAAGTTTAACTAAGTCCTTAGAAAAAGGAGATGTGGACATGGAAAAAAAAGAAAAGTGCCCAAGATATAAACTAAATTCCGAGACATGCAATTGCACTTATCCATCCTGTCCAAGGCATGGAATTTGTTGCGAATGTATCAGGTATCATAGACAGAGAGGAGAGCTCCCAGCGTGTTATTTTACAGAAGAAGAGGAAAAAACTTATAACAGAAGTATAGAATTTTATTTTCAAAGAAGGTTTAAAAAATAATGAATCCTCCGTGTTTTTTTGAATGTTTACTTAAATGTGTAAGCAGTGTATTTGAGGGATATACCAGTGTCCTTTATCTAAAAGACGCTGGGTCTCAATATAGAATGGTTTCGTATTTTAGTCTGGGAGATAATGTTGATAAAACATCTATTGTAGTGAAAGGAAAGGGTATCTTAGGCTGGATTTTGAAAAATAAAAAGGCCTTGGTTATTAATGATTTTTCTAGGGAAAAAAGAAGGCTCTGCTATTATTTAAAAGGAGAAGAAGATAAAGTAAAATCCTTTATGGGAGTCCCCTTAAAAGGAAAAAGGGGAGTCATTTGTGTTGACAGCAAAAAAACATATACATTTACGCCAAAGGACCAAAAAATACTTAGTCAATTTGCTGAGTTGATTTCTGTTTTTTTAGAAGAAAGGGATAAAGTTATTAATTATTCAGAAACTGAAAAATTTTATAATGGTCTAAAACTCATATGTAGTTTAAAAGAAAAATATCCCAAGTGGGACGAATATCTAAAGAATATGTTAGAGATTTTGTGTTTGTACACTGGCTTCTTATATTGTATCTTTGCTACAAGAGATGAGAGGGGAGAAGGCTATCATCTTGAAAAGATGAGTGACATTATAGCAGGTTTAGAAGGGTATCGAGGCAAAAAATTTCGCATAAATAGCGGACTTGTTGGGTGGGTTTTTAAAAATCACAAGGCCATTATTTTAAGCGATGACCAAGACCAGAGGCCAGTTGGTTCCCTTGTTGGGACTTCCAATCAGGGAGAGAAATTCAAGACAATAGTGTGTTTACCCATAATAGTTAATTTAAAGACCAGAGGAGTTCTGGTTTTTTTAGATCGTGAAAAGAGGACTATAACCCAGCCCATGTCTGAATTTTTTCAACTCTTAATTAATCATTTATCGTTGTTTTTAGAAAATTTATACCTTAAAAACAAATTAAGGAACAGAAAGAAAGGAAGGTAGGTTGGCATGTTTTTTAAAAAGCTTCTCAATTTTTTTGGCAAAGACCTGGCCATGGATTTAGGGACCGCAAATACCCTTTTATATACAGCAAGAGATGGGATCGTGCTTAATGAGCCATCAGTAGTGGCATTGAATGCAAGGACATCAAAAGTCCTGGCTGTAGGTGCAGAGGCAAAGGAATTTTTAGGCAGGACTCCTGAAAAGATTAGGGCTGTGAGGCCTTTAAAAGATGGTGTAATTGCAGATTTTGAAGTAACCAAGATAATGATTTCATATTTTATAAAAAAGGTGATTAAGGGACTTCAACTGGTTAAACCCAAAATGGTAATTTGTGTACCCACTGGGATTACCCAGGTGGAGATGCGTGCTGTTATAGAATCAGCTCAGCAAGCAGGCGCTAGAGAAGTAAAACTCATTGAAGAACCAATGGCTGCTGCAATAGGGGCTCAACTTCCAATTGAAAAGCCAAAAGGGAATATGGTTGTTGACATTGGCGGTGGAACTACTGAAGTGGCTGTTATTTCCCTGTCTGCTGTTGCATATTCAGAATCTGTTAGGGTTGCTGGAGATGAATTGAATGAGGCCATACAGAGATATTTAAAAGAAGAATATAAGGTCTTAATAGGAGAAAATCTAGCAGAACATATTAAAATAAACCTAGGATCAGCATATTATGAACCAACAGAGGAGTTGAAAGTTATGAAGGTGACAGGGAAAAATATTATGAACGGAGCCCCTGTGATGATTGAATTAACAGAAGAAGAAATAGCCCATTGCATAAAAGAGCCTGTGGACATAATTGTGGATTCTGTTATTAGAGCACTTGAAAAAACATCTCCCCAGCTTGTGGCAGACGTGGCGCAAAACGGAATATTATTAGCTGGTGGTGGCGCCCTTTTAAAGGGCCTTGATAAATTAATAATGAGGAGGGCAAATATTAATGTAGTTGTTGATGAGGATCCCTTAACAACTGTTGTTAGGGGAACTGGTATTGCAATGGAAAATGAGAAGGCCTATGCACAGGTTTTCATCAATTAGATAAAAAAATAGAGAAAAACAATTATGGATACAAAGAAATTAAAATTTATTTTAGAGAGGACTATAGAAATTGTTGTTTCTGCAGGAAAATTTATAAAAAATTCTTTTGGCAAAGAGTTAGATATAAGACATAAGGGAGAAATTGACCTTGTCACAGAAATAGATGTAGCAGTGGAAAATAAACTGAAAAAAGAACTCAGAAAAATAGTTGATGGGGATTTTCTGGCAGAGGAATCAGCCTCATCAACTGAAATAGGCACAGGACCTATATGGATTGTGGATCCTTTAGATGGAACCACAAATTTTGCCCACTCACTCCCCATGGTTGCTACGTCTGTGGCCCTGTGGTGGAATAAAGAAGTAGTCTTGGGTGTTATCAATCTACCCATAATTGGTGAGGTGTTTTCAGCTTACAAAGGTGGGGGGGCATATTTAAACTCAAAAAAGATTACAGTGTCTAAAGAAAAAGAATTAAAAAACTCTCTAATTGCAACGGGATTTCCCTATAATATAAAAGAAAAGATAGACGAAGTCATTCCACCAGTTAAATCTGTTCTTAAATCCTGTCAGGGACTGAGGAGAATGGGAGCTGCAGCAATAGACCTTGCATATGTGGCGTGTGGTAGATTGGAAGGATTTTTTGAACAGGGATTAAAACCCTGGGATATTGCAGCTGGCCTGCTTATTGTCAAAGAAGCAGGGGGTATGGTTACTGAATATTCTGGATATCCCATCTCTCTATATTCTCCCAATATACTTGCCTCAAATGGGATCATTCATTCCCAACTCTCTCAGTTGATTTTGGACAAAAAAATATAAATAAATTAAACGGATAAACAAATTATAAGGAGTAAAAAGTTATGAAAAAAGGTCTTGATGCCATATTTTCGCCAGAATCTGTGGCTGTAATAGGTGCGTCCACAACTCCTGGCAAAGTGGGCCATGATATTTTTTTAAATGTATTAAGAGGGGGATTTAAAGGGGTTATATTCCCAGTAAATCCAAAAGCCAGGTCTGTTGTAAGTGTAAAGGCCTATCCATCTATTTTAGATATTCCAGATGCTGTGGATCTCTCTTTTATTATCTTGCCTCCAAAATTGGCACTTGAAGCGGTAAAACAGTCCATAGAAAAAGAAGTGGGCGGAATAGTTATTGTTTCTGCTGGATTTAGAGAAGTGGGTGGAGAAGGCGCAAAGATAGAACAGGAAATTGCAGATATGTGCAAAGAGGCAGGTGTTCGTTTGGTAGGTCCTAATTGTCTAGGTGTTATAAATCCCCTGGATCAGGTGAGATTAAACGCAAGTTTTTCAAGAAGGATGCCTGAGTCAGGTAAGATATCTTTTATATCCCAAAGTGGGGCACTTTGTACTGCGGTTTTGGATTTTGCAGCAGATAGGGAGTTTGGCTTTTCAAAATTTATTTCCATTGGGAATAAGGCCGATGTAGATGAAGTTGATTTAATGGAGTATTTTTACAATGATCCTGACACTGAAGTGATAATGATTTATCTAGAAGAGCTCAGGCGGGCCAGGGAATTTATTGAAACTGCCAAAAAAATAACATCTGGGAACAATCCAAAACCTCTATTGGTGATAAAATCTGGTCGCACAACTGCAGGTGCAAAGGCAGCTGCATCACACACAGGTGCTATAGCTGGCTCTGATGCAGTGTATAGTGCAATATTTGATCAAACTGGAATTATAAGGGCAGAAACTATTAATGAGCTTTTTGATTATGCCACGGCATTTACATACAAAAGCGAAACCCCCCTGGGAAAGATGAGAACAAAGGTACCAGCTGGCAACAGGGTGGCTATTGTGACCAATGCAGGGGGTCCTGGAATAGTTGCCACAGACGTAACCGTCACAACAGGCCTTAATCTTGCAGAATTGACAGATGAGACAAAGGAAAAACTAAAGAAATTTCTTCCGCCAACTGCAAATATCCACAATCCCATTGATGTAATTGGTGATGCCACCTCAGATAGATATGAAAATGCACTCAGGACTGTTGTCTTTGACCCAAATGTAGATGGAGTACTTGTTATTTTAACACCACAATCCATGACAGATGCAAAGGCAACTGCTGAGGCAATTGTCAGAGTAGCATCTACTACTAACAAGCCAATAGTATCATGCTTTATGGGTGTAGTGGATGTTTCTCCTGGCGTACATTATCTCCAGGAACACGGCTATCCAGTATTCAGTTTTCCAGAAAATGCTGCAAAGGCCTTAGGTGCCTTGTATAAGTTCAATAGCTGGCTCCATAGGGAGACCTATGAGGAAATAGAAATTCAAGTTGACCCACAAAAAGCAAAGGAACTTATCCAGGGTTATATTGAAAAGGACAGCACAAGACTAACTGAACTCCAATGCAGAGATCTGTTAAGGGCATATAATTTTGATATCTTACCAATGGAGCTTGCTAAAAGTGAAGATGAGGCTGCTAAAATAGCAAATGAGATAGGGTTTCCAGTTGTTTTAAAGATAATGTCTCCTGATATCTTGCATAAATCAGATGCCAAAGGTGTACTTGTAAATCTGACCACAGATAAAGAAGTTAAAGAAGGATTCAAAGAAATAATAAGCAATGGTCTTAAATACAAAAAAGAGGCAAGGATAGATGGTGTATTGGTACAAAAAATGGCCCCTAAAGGGGTGGAATGCATAGTTGGTGCTACTAGATACCCAAGATTCGGACCCCTTGTAATGTTTGGTTTTGGTGGAATTTTTGTGGAAGTATTTAAGGATGTATCCTTTAGAATAGCTCCTTTAACAAGGGGAGATGTAAGGAGAATGGTTCAAGACATAAAGGCGTATAAACTCCTTACAGGCTTTAGGGGGGATAAGAAAAAAGATATATATGCAGTTGAGAAAGTAATAATGAAAGTCTCCCGGCTAATGGAAAACCATCCAGAAATCCAGGAACTGGACATAAATCCGTTGATTGTCCATGATGAAGGATTGGGGGTATCTGTTGCTGATTGCAGGATTATTTTAAATAAGGATTAGACAAAAAAAGGGACCTGAATTCGCCATAAGGGAGGATTATTTTTCACATAACGAATCCAGGTCCTGTATATAAAAGAGTGCTTTGGGCTTGCTAAAATTCAAGGTGCAACTGTGTTGTCACTGTATGGGCATCTTCATCTGTACCACCTTCATTTAAATCATAATCTTGGTCATATGCATATTCAATTGCCAGGGACAAATTTTCCAGCAAAGAAACTGTTATACTTCCTATATACCTTGATTTAGGCATCTCAAGTGCCACAGCCTCATCTGTTCCCTGATATCCTACGGCGAAAGTGGTATCATAATTAAATAAATTTAAGGTATATCCTGCTTCAATATTCCATGCCCTTGGCTTTGCCCCATGATTTTTAAAATCAAGCTCTCCTTTCTTAAAGCTCTCAACTGCACCTGCATAGCTTGCATAAATTGTTACACCTTGAAAGTCAACAGCTAAATTTCCACATAATGCACCAATATAGTCATCAATGGTACCTGGGACTGTATCTGAAATGGTATCGCTATCAGCAATGTTATTGAGGTATCCACCCCATGCAGTAAAGGACACACCATTAAATTCCCCTGAATAACCTCCATAAATTGAAAATTCATCTAGATGATTTAGATCGTCATTAACATTATCCTCTTTATCTACATCTCCATTAAAGATAGAACCTTCTAAGAAAAAACCATTTTTCTCAAATCCCAAGGAAAGGGCAGATTCGTTTATTTCAGCAAGCTCCAATGTTAAGGGATCAGAGATCATATTGGTATCAAATTCCCCAAGGGGAAGGTATTGTTTCCCTGCCCTTATATAAAGGGGAAATTTTTCAGTATTGCCAATTAAAATATACGCTTCGTCAATATCCACTGGCTCTGTTTCATCCTCTTCCCATAAAAAAGTAATCTTCCCAGAAACAAAATCATTTAATTTTGCATCAACATCAAGTTGTGCAGTTGCCAATTTAATATCACTTTCCTCTGATTCATCAAAACCCTTTGCATATGAACCTTCCACTTCAATAATCCCATGTAATTCTACTTTCCCTGAAAACTTGTTTAGTACACTTTCTTTTTTTTCTTCGTTTTTCTTTGCCAGCTCAGTTTTGAGTGCTGCGAGTTCTTGTTCAAGCCTTTCAATTCTTTGCTTCAAGGCTTCATTTGAATCTGCAAAGGCAAAAGTCGAACAAACGAAAAAAAATAGGACTAATGTTGATACCGAAAAAAACTTTTTCATAAAACCATCCTCCTTTTGTGTTACTTTTTTTTATTAAATATTACAAATTTCATAACCCTAAAAAATTTTTAAGTCAAGTCTTTTTAAAAATAAAAAAATCCCTGAGATTTAAAAATCTCAGGGATTTCCCGTTTTTATCCCTATAATATCACCCCATCTCCCGAGGGCAATATTCTTTTTATTCTCAGGCAGGTCTTCTGACTCTAAGGATCATCCTACTTGCCCTGTTGAATAACCTTTTTCCTCAGGAGATTCAACAGGACTCACCCTGTTGAATAGGATTCCTCTTAGGAAATTCAACAGGGCGAGCTGCGCCTTCCCCTGGCATTTATACCAGAGTGGCATTTTGCAGCTTTCGTCCCCTTATCACAGCCGCGGGCCGGTTCCGGATTCTCACCGGATTCCCTTTTAAGCCATATAACGGCACCTGATTGGTCTTTTCTATTTTAACTTTATTTTTTTGTCAACCTCTGTAAAAATGTTACTGATTCCCTCTTGTCATGGATATTTATTATGTATAGTATCTTCCCTTATTCTTCCATATATTTGTCAATTTTTTTGACAAATATAAGACAACCAGTTAATATTTTTAATCTAATTCTGTATTATAAATTTTTACGCAAAAAACTTAGATACATATAATTTCGTTGAGATTTCATTGGGACTTAGATTAGGAGAAGATTTTTATGAAAAAGACCAGACTTAGTAGAAGAGAATTTTTATTTGGTTTTAGACAGAGATTTTCAGTGCAACCACCTCAAGCTACTTCCATTATTCATAAGGAGGCAAAAAAGGCAGATGAATATTTGGCTCATGAAAATTACAAGGATGCAAAAGAAATATACCTAAAAATGATAGAGCATAGATCAGATAATTTAGTGGCACGACAAAAATTGGCCTATTGCTATTATAAACTGGGAGATATAAAAAATGCTATGAAGGAGTTTCTTGAGCTCAGAAAAAGAGGTATAAAAAGCAATTTTACGTCTCTTTATTTGGGACTTTGTTTTGCGCATATGGGAGATATTGAAAACGCCATTAAATCCTTAAAAAATTTTTTTGACATTACCAAACCAATAGTACAAAGGGCAATAAATCTACAAATTGCACTTTATGATTCAAACATGACAAAAAAAGATGATTTAATCAACTCTATTGAGCAGGCTATAGAAGAACAAAACAAAATGGAAAATTCAACACTATAACCAGAAATGTATAAACATCTTTTACATCAAAAATACTAGTAATAAAATTAAAAAACTTCAGCTTTTGCATATAAGGAGGTCAAATGAAAAGCTTAGATATTCTAAAGAATATTGCAAAAAAGATAGCATCATTAGATGAAAGGATTGTTGAAGTCTTTATACATTCTGACTCACCAAAAGATCCTTTAAAAAGTGATGAAGTATATTTTGTATGTCATCTACTGGATCCAGAAATAACCCATAATTTAGATGCATTTGATGACAAGGGAACTATGTGGTCTCTTGAAATAACAGAGAAATTAATTCCATTTTTAGAAGAAATAAATTTTGCTCCTGAAGTTGTTATTATGCCTTTTAATTACCAGCTCTACTCACAAGGAGAATATGGACAATATTATATTACTTTATACTTAAAAGATGGATATACACCTGTTTTAGATACAGCAGATCAGATTGTAAAAGGCAATATTATTTAGACTCTTCTTTTTCAAGTTGCTGTTTTACTCTGTATATGCCAGACCCAACCATGGCAATTAAAAATGTAAATATACCCAGCACACCAAAAAATCCCTGAATTGTTGAATGGCTCATATTTTTTAAAAGCTCAATTAAAGTATGCATGTCTAAAACCTCCTTGATTTATTTTGCGTACAGGGGACATATGTAGTAAAAACCTTCTTTCAGATTTATGGGAGAGTTATTTTTCACAGATCCAAGGATCCTTTTTATTAAGGGTTCTTTTTTTTGTGGACCTTCTATTATGTCAATCTCTTCAGATATATTGCAAATTTTTTTTAGTATTTGAGTAGCCTTGTCCATATTGCCCAAATAGTCAACAAGACCTAGCTCCTTTGCCTGCATCCCTGTAAATACCCTGCCATCGGCCAGGGGTAAAATCTTTTTTTTATCCAATTTACGTCCTTTGGCCACGGCTTCCACAAACTGATCGTATAAATTATCAATCAATTTTTTTAAATATTCCCTTTGTTCTTCAGTTAGTTTTTTTAAAGGAGAGCCTGCCAATTTGAATTTACCAGTGGCAATGGACTGGTCTTCCACTCCTACTTTTTTTAAAAGCCCTTCAATAGAGATTAAATTCGCAACAACCCCAATACTCCCCGTTATTGTCCCTGGATTTGCCACAATTACCTTAGCTGCGCAGCTAATGTAATAGGCCCCTGATGCAGCCACACTCCCCATGGACACAACAACTGGCTTTACTTGATTTAATTTACGCACAGCCTCATATATTTCCTGGGACGGCGCAACTACTCCCCCAGGTGAGTTTATTCGTAAGATTACCCCAACTATATTTTTACTATTTTTTAGTGTAGTTATCCAATCTAAATACTTTCTAGAATCGGTTATAGTTCCTGAAATATTTACAACTCCAATCTTTTTTGCAGACAAAAAAGGTATAGAAAATTTGTTTTTTAAAACTGAAAAAAAGGCCATGGTGCTAATTAGCAGCACCATGGCCAAAATAATCAAAAATAGTCCAAAAATAAATGGGTGTCTCTGGCTGAATTTAGGGTTATTATTCTGCATTTTCCAATTTTTGTTTTATAAGGTCACCTAAATTAGAGCCAGCCTCTTTTTTCCGTTTCTTCTCTTCTTCTATTTTTCTCTTGGCTTCGTCTTCTAAATACTGTTTTATTGATAACCCAAGTCTTCTCTCTTCTGCGCTAACCCTAATTACCTTTGCAGTTACCTCTTGTCCAACCTTATAGAGTTCATTTGCATCCTGAATCTTTTTATCACTTGCTTCTGAAATATACACAAGACCTTCAATCCCTTCTTCCACTTCTACAAACAAGCCAAAATCAGTGATGTTAGTAATCTTTCCTGTTACATATGTCCCTTCAGGATATTTTTCTGGAATCTTCAACCATGGATCCTCGGTTAATTGTTTGATACCCAATGTAAATTTTTCATTCTCCTTATCAACAACAAGTACCTTGGCCCTGACCATGTCCCCTGGTTTGTATAGCTCACCTGGATGGTGTATCTTCTTGGTCCAGGAGATGTCAGATACGTGGATAAGGCCATCAATACCCTCTTCTATGCCAACAAATATTCCAAAATCGGTTATATTTTTTATTGGTGCCTCTAAGATGGTCCCTTCAGGATATTTTTCAGCAACTATGTCCCATGGATTAGGTCTTACCTGTTTCATGCCAAGGGAAATCCTCTTTTTCTCAGTATCAATCCCTAAAACTACCACCTCAACTTCATCTCCCAATTGCACCATCTGTGAAGGATGTTTTAGTTTTCTGGTCCAAGACATCTCTGAGATGTGTACAAGTCCTTCTACCCCTGGCTCTAATTCAACAAATACCCCATAGTCCACAATATTAGTTACTTTTCCAACGACTTTCGACCCTTCAGGATATTTTTTATGAATATCTTCCCATGGATTTGGCACAAGTTGTTTGAGACCTAAGGAGACCTTTTGCTCTTCCCTGTCATAATTTAAAACCATGAGCTCCAACGTGTCACCGAGCTGTACCATTTCTTTGGGATGTTTGATCTTTTTCCATGACATATCTGTAATGTGGAGCAGCCCATCCAGTCCACCAAGGTCAATAAACACACCATAGTCTGTAATATTTTTGACCTTTCCTTTAACAACTACTCCCTCTTTTAATGTAGAAATAAGTTCTTTTCTGCGCTTTTCCCTTTCTTCTTCTAGGATAACCCGGCGTGATACTATAACATTACTTCTCTTTCTATTTATTTTAAGTACCCTAAAATCAAATCTCTCTCCAACCAGTGCATCCATATCTGGAACAGGTCTAAGATCCACATGTGAGCCTGGCAAAAAGGCCTCAATACCAAGAACCTCTACAGTATATCCACCCTTAATCCTTTTTACGATTTTACCTGGGACATTTTGATTCTGCTCCTGGATCTTTTCCAACTCGTCCAATACCCTCATTTTTTTAGCGCGCTTATAGGAGAGAGATATGGTACCTTCTAAATCATTTTTGTGAAGAACAAATACTTCTACTTCATCCCCTTCTTTTACATCAAGATTACCGTCACTATCCTGAAACTCTTCAATTGGAATCTGTCCCTCAGATTTAAAATTTACGTCCACCAGCACTTTTTCAGGGTCAATCCTGACAACTCTGCCTTTAACAATGGTTCCATCTTCAATGTCTAGAAAATCCTTTTCTAAATAATCTTCTAGCATAGAGGAAAAACTTGCATCTTCTGCTACTGGAATTTCTCCATTTAAAAATTCACTGTGTTTAATTGGTCTTGTGTTTATCATTAATATTATACCCCCTAACCAAAATTTGTTCATTGATAGCAAAATGTTTGTTTTTAGGCAATATTATTTTCCTGGTTATCAGTAAATTCTTCTAATTGAAGTTAATATGCTTGGATTAGATAATTCCAGAGAGGTCATAATCGTATGTTTCCTGGATAACAACATCCACCATATCTCCAGGTTGCAGCCCTTCCCCTGACACATAAGTCAACCCATCGATTTCAGGAGCAAAAAACCAGGGTCTACCTTCATATAAAGTAGGCCACTCATCACTCTTTTTGTCTATTAAAATTTTTACCTTTTTGCCCTTAAATGTCTTTAGAAAATCTCTACTTACACTTTTTTGTTCTTCCATTATTATTTGTTTTCTTTGTTCTTTGATTTCTTCTGGCACCTGATCAGGATATTTTGATGAAACAGTCCCCTCTTCATTTGAATAGGAAAATACCCCTACATGGGTAAATCTAGCATTTTTGACAAAATTAACTAATTGCTCAAAGTCTCTGTCCTTTTCCCCAGGAAAGCCCACGATAAAACTGGTTCTAATAGCTGCATCAGGAAAAAATTCTCTTATTAAATCTATAATCTCTTCTGCTGAAACCTGAAAAGGTCTGCCCATTTTCTTTAAAATTTTGGGGCAGACATGTTGCAAGGGGACATCAAAATAGGGTATAAAGGGAGGGGTTATATCTTTTAAGAATTTAAGAAAATCTCTTGTTATCCCTTTGGGATATAAATATAGAAGCCTAAGCCAACTTAGACCTTGGAACTTGGATAGTCTACTCAGTATATTAAAAAGCTTTTTCCTATCTCCTAAGTCCATTCCATAAGATGTTACGTCTTGAGCAACCAGAACTATCTCTTTTCGACCAGTTGAGAGTATATATCTTGCTTCATTTATTATACTGTTTTCTGAAAATGATTTAAGCCCTCCCCTGATGCTTGGAATTGTACAAAAACTACACCTGTGATTACACCCTTCAGCTATTTTTAGATATGCATAGGAAGGGGGAGTGGAGAGAAATCTCTTATAACTGTTTTGTTTCTTTAAAAAACCCTTTGCTATGATGTCTCTTAATTTATGTTGTTTTTCTATTTCCAAAAATAGATCTACCTCTGGAATTTCCTTAGTAAGTTCCTCATAATATCTATTTACAAGACATCCTGTTACAATAAGTTTGGGCTTATTATCTAAAGTTTTTATCTCTTCAATTGTTTCAATAATTGTATCAATTGCCTCTTCAACAGCGTCTTTTATAAAAGAACATGTATTAATAAGCACTATATCTGCCATCTTTAATTCAGATATGGGAGCACAAATATCCCCTATTGAACCCAATATTTTTTCTGTATCCACCAGATTTTTAGGGCACCCTAAACTTATTGTATATACCTTTAACTTAGACATAAATGACTTGACTTTATCTTGGGTTTTCTTGAGATTAAGGGTAGATAAAGCATGTGGTTTGGGATTTAGTTATTGTTTGTTTCAGTGTCAATCTAATTTTTGGGAGAGATTTATGGACCTTATTTTAGCAACAAGAAATAAAGGTAAGATTAGGGAGATTGAAAATATAATTTTAAAGAAAAATCTGAATATTAACCTACTTAGCCTAAAAGACTTTCCTGAAATTTCCCACATACCAGAGCCAGAGGAAACATTTGAAGGAAATGCCCTGTATAAAGCCAAATTTGTAAGTGAGCGAACTGGATGTGTAACTTTGTCTGACGATTCAGGACTTGAGGTAGATGCATTAGAGGGAAGACCTGGGGTCTATTCTGCTAGATTTGCTGGTGCCGGAGCCACAGATGAGGAAAATAATCAAAAGCTGCTTAAAGCCATGGAGGATATACCATTTAATAGGCGAGGGGCACAATTTAGGTGTGTTATGGTGCTTTATGCAAATACAAAAGACTATGTACTCACTCAAGGGATCTGGCGAGGCAAAATTGCCTTAAAACCTGAAGGAAATCAAGGTTTTGGATATGATCCTATATTTTTTGACGAAAACCTGGGCAAATGTGCAGCTATGCTCTCAATAGATGAGAAAAATAAAGTGAGCCATAGGGCAAAAGCACTTGAAAAAATATCAAAACTAATAAAACCTTTTTTTGATATGTTGTTTAAATCCAATTTATAAATTCAGGTCAAAGGGGAAAGATATGTGTGGAATTATTGGATATATTGGTCACAGGCCTGCAGTGCCTATTTTATTGGAAGGTTTGAAAAGGCTTGAATATCGTGGATATGATTCTGCTGGCATAGCATATATTCAACAAGGGAAATTAAAAGTAATAAAATCAGAGGGGAAGATTTCCATTTTAGAGGAAAAGGTTTTTTCAAATGATCCTTTGCATACAACTATTGGACTGGGACACACAAGGTGGGCAACCCACGGGGTACCCAATGAAAAAAATGCCCATCCACATATGGACTTATCTGGGAATATATGTGTTGTCCACAATGGGATTATAGAAAATTACACCAAGATAAAAGAATCCCTCAAAGCCAAAGGAATAGATTTTAGATCAGATACTGATACTGAGGTGCTAGTCCATCTAATATCAGAAAAATATAGCAGGACACAAGATCCCCTAACATCAATAAGATATTGTTTAAAACAAGTTCAAGGTTCCTATGCAATTGGAGTGATGTTTTCAGATAGACCAAAGGAACTCTGGGCCGCAAAACATTCCAGTCCTCTAATTGTGGGGATAGGTGTTGGAGAAAATTTTATAGGCTCAGATGTCCCTGCTTTTTTGCCCTATACAAAAGATGTTATTTTTTTAGAAGATGGAGAAATTGCCAGACTAACAACTGAACATGTGGATGTCTATTCTCTGGAAACAGGGGAAAAAATAAAAAAACAAATCAAAACTATTCCATGGGATGTTAGTCTTGCACAAAAAGGTGGTTATAAACATTTTATGCTCAAGGAGATAATGGAGCAGCCCAGGGTTATTTTTGATGCCCTTGCAGGAAGGGTAGATTACAAAACAAAAAGGATTTTACTAAACGAGCTTAATGACCTTGGTATTCCAGACAAGATTCACATAGTTGCGTGTGGCACATCATTTCATGCGGGTTTTTGGGGGAAATATCTTTTTGAATCCCTTGCAAAGATCCCCGTTGAGGTGGATATAGCATCTGAATTTAGGTATAGAGATCCACTGATAAGAAAAGATGATTTAGTGGTGGTTATAAGTCAATCTGGAGAAACAGCAGATACCCTGGCAGGACTTAGAATGGCAAAAGAAATGGAATCTAAAGTGGTTGGAATTTGTAATGTAGTGGGATCATCTGTGGCAAGGGAATCAGATAAAGTGTTATATACCCAGGCAGGTCCAGAGATTTCCGTTGCATCAACCAAAGCCATGTGTTCCCAGATGGTGGTTATTTTATTAATGGCCCTATATTTTGCAGAGAAGAAAAATTTGATGGAACCAGACAAATACAATCAACTTATAATGGGACTTAAAGATTTACCGAATATCCTTGAAAAGGAACTCCCAAAGATAAGGGAGAGAGCCAAAGAGCTTTGTGTAAGGTACAGCTTTGCAAGGAGCTTTTTTTATCTAGGAAGAGGCCTGAATTATCCCCTGGCCTTAGAGGGATCTCTAAAGTTGAAAGAAATTTCTTACATTCATGCAGAGGGATATGCTGCTGGGGAGATGAAACATGGCCCTATTGCATTGATAGATCCAGAATTTCCCAGCTTTGTGATCGCCACAAAGAACCATTTATTTGATAAAGTGGTCTCAAATATAAAGGAAATACAGGCCAGGAAAGGGCCTATTATCTGTCTAACCAACCCAGATGTTAAAGTACCAGCAAACCATATCTGGCAAGTCCCTGATTTAGGGGGTATCTTAACGAGCTTTTTAATCTTGCCAGCACTACAGCTCTTTGCCTATGAAACGGCTGTATATCTTGGTAAAGACGTGGATCAACCAAGAAATCTAGCAAAAAGCGTAACCGTGGAATAGAGAGATGATGAAAAAATTGGCTCTTTTAGTTTTCTTAATATTCTTTTGCACTTTTACTCATACATCTTATTCAGCTTCATGTAGGGGTCTTTTTTATAAGGGATATAAGAGTTTTCATTCTCTAAAAAAAGATAAAAAGAAATCCAGATATAGAAACAACTGGCTCAAAGTGAAGGATCTCTTTTATAAGGCATACATATGCAATAAAAAAGGTCCCTTTGCACCAAAATCTCTGTATTATATTGGGAGAACCTATCAAGAACTTGGTAAAAGGTCATATTTAAAAAAGGACTTTTTGAAGGCTATTAAGTATTTTGATCTTTTGGTAAAGAGATATCCTGGTCACTCATGGGGAGACGATGCCAAGCTCTATTCAGCTAAAATAAAGCTAAATCGACTTAAAAATATTGAAGATGCATATATTGATCTCCTTTACATAGTCAATATGTATCCCAAAGGTGATAAAGTAGATGAGGCACAAAAATTATTAAAAAAACTCGATGATAAATATTTAAAAAAAATAAAGGTAAACTTAACTAAGAGGAAAAAATCAAAAAGTAGCTTTGCCAAAAAGGCCAAAGGTATTGCAAAAGTTTTAAATATTAGAAAATGGTCAAATAAAGATTATGCAAGGGTAGTTGTTGATTTAACTGATGAGGTAAAATTAAGAAAGTTTGTTTTAAAAGGAAATCCATATTCCAGGTTAGTAGTTGACCTACAAGGTGCATTTTTGCCCAAAAACCTTTTAAGTATAAAAAAAATAGAGCTAAAGAAAAATTTTTTGTATCAGGTAAGATTTGCCCAATTTAGAAAAAATGTAGTAAGGCTTGTTCTCTATGTGCATCATATAAAAAATTTTAAGGTATTTGCGCTGGAAAATCCATTTAGAGTTGTGGTGGATATTAATGGGAAAAGGAATCTAGGAAATGTAAAATTAGTTAAAGAGGCTGTAAAAAAGTCCCAAAAGGTGTCTGAATCTTTAATTGAACAACTGGGATTAGATATCAGGACAATTATGATAGACCCAGGTCATGGAGGAAAGGACCCTGGAGCCATTTTTGGAAGACTTAAGGAAAAAGACATAAATTTGAGGCTGGCAAAGATCCTGGGCAAGATGTTAAAGCAAAAGGGCTTTAAAGTATTATATACGCGCACAACAGACAAGTTTATCCCCCTTGAAGAGAGGACAGTAATGGCCAACACAATGGGTGCAGATCTCTTTATCTCTATTCATGTAAATGCCCATAGAAACAGGCGTGTTAGAGGTATTGAGGTGTATTATTTAAATATAGCCAGTTCAAAAGACGCAATCAGGGTTGCAGCAAGGGAAAATGCTGTATCCACCAAAAAAATTAGTGATCTTCAATTGATTTTAACAGATCTTATGTTAAACTCAAAAATAAAGGAGTCTTCAATTCTGGCGTCTAAGGTCTTAGATAAGATACTTCAAAATTGTAAGAGATATAGACCTGAAAATAATGGTGTTAGACAGGCGCCCTTTTATGTGCTCATGGGTGCAAGAATGCCTGCTATTTTAATAGAAATTGGATACATTACAAATTCACAAGATAGAAGAAAACTTAGGACATATTCATACTTAAAAAGTATAGCAAATGGCGTTGTTCAAGGGATATTGGCCTATAGAAAAAGCATAAAAAAATATGCTGGACTATATTAAAGGGATGGAAAATGGGCAAAGAATTTGATGTAATAATTGTTGGAGGAGGACCTGCTGGATTATTTGCAGGATATTATATAGCCACTAACTCAAACTTAAAAGTCTTGATTTTAGAAAGAGGAAAAGCTCCTAAAAAAAGAATCTGCCCCATGTCAAAAGATAATAAATGTAGAGGCTGTGAGCCGTGTAATATAATGAGTGGCATTGGTGGTGCGGGACTCTTTAGTGACGGAAAATTAAACTTTATACCAAAATTGGGAAGGACTGATCTAACCCAATTCATGGATATTGAAGATGCTAATTCTCTTATTGAAGAAACAGAGTCTATTTTTTCTAAATTTGGTATGGATGGAGAAGTTTTTCCAACAGATATAAAAAAGGCAAAAAATATCAGAAAAGAGGCCAGAAAAGAAGGAATAGAGCTTCTCATTATAAAACAAAAACACCTTGGAACAGACCGCCTCCCTGAATATATAGATGATATAATGAACTACTTAATTTCAAAGGGGGTCAATATCCTCACAAAGGTAGATGTGCAGGACATAATTATAGAGAATAACAATATTATTGGCGTAGTTACATCTAAAGGACGATTTTTTGCAAGAAATGTTATATTGGCACCTGGGAGGATAGGTTCCGATTGGTTGGTATCTCTGGCAAAAAAATACAATATAGGGATGCTCCAACGAGGCATAGAGGTGGGAGTGAGGGTGGAAGTGTTAAATGATATCATGGACGATATAACTGACGTGATTTATGACCCAACTTTTTTCATCCAGACCAAAAAGTACGACGATCAAACTAGAACCTTCTGTACAAATAAAGGTGGCTATGTTACAATGGAAAACTACAAAAAGTTTGTGTGTGTAAATGGACATGCCTATATGGATAAAAAGTCAGAAAATACCAATTTTGCCTTTTTATCAAAGGTAGTCTTAACTGAGCCTGTTACTGATAATCATAGATATGGGGAATCAATTGGTAATCTGGCAACATTAATTGGAGGGGGAAAACCCATTTTGCAGAGGTTTGGAGATTTAAAAAGGGGGAGGAGGAGTACGTGGAATAGGATAAAAAAAGGATTTATTGTCCCAACCCTAAAAAATGTGACCTGTGGTGACATTGCAATGGCGCTTCCTGAGCGGATTTTGACAAATATAGTAGAAGGGCTGGAAATGTTAAACAGGGTAATTGCCGGGGTAGCAAATGATGAAACCCTGCTTTATGCTCCAGAGATTAAATTTTTTTCCACACAAATAGAGACAAACAACAAGTTGGAAACAAAAATTAAAGGATTATATGTAGCAGGAGATGGGGCAGGTGTTGCAGGGAATATAGTTGCTGCAGCCGCCAGTGGCCTTATCCCTGCAAAAGCAATTGTTGAAAAATAGAAAAAGGAGGGCCTTATGGTCAAAAGCTTACATTGTTTAATCAGCGGCAAGGTGCAAGGAGTTGGTTTCAGGGCATGGACCAAGGGTATTGCGGATCAAATGGGGATCTGCGGCTGGGTAAGGAATTTAAACGATGGCCGTGTGGAGGTTTTGGCCCAGGGAGACAAGGAAAAATTAGAAGAGTTTAAAGGGAAATTGGCCCGTGGACCAGTTGTTAGCAGAGTAGAAGATATTGAGTGTCAATATATTGACTATGACAAGGAGCACAAAAAATTTGAATTAAGACTTTAACTAATATACTTCTTCCTCACGTACATTTGAATAACATTTTAACTGGTTCTTTAATATATCATGTTTCTAAAGGAGGGTATTATATCCATTTAAAAGTTTAACTGGACAGATTCAAATTTCGGCTATCCTCTTTAAATATTTTCCATATCCACTTTTTTGTAGAATTTCAGCTAATTTTATAAGTTGTTCTTTTGAAATCCATTTATTCCTATAGGCAATCTCTTCAATACACCCAATTTTAAGACCGGTCCTATCTTCAATAATCTTCACAAACTTACTTGCTTCCAACAAACTAGCCACTGTTCCAGTATCGAGCCATGCATAACCACGTCCCATTAATTCTACTGACAGATTACCCTTTTTAAGGTACGCCTGGTTTACAGAAGTGATTTCCAACTCCCCTCGCCAGGAAGGCTTTACCTGTTTTGCAATCTTCACAACCTCATTATCGTAAAAATAAAGTCCCACGACAGCATAATTTGATTTTGGCTCTTTTGGCTTTTCTTCAATACCTATAACATTTCCATATCCATCAAATTCCACCACTCCATATCTTTCTGGATCCTTTACATAGTAACCAAAAATAATCCCTCCCCCATCTCTTTCTATCTTTTCTACACTTTTTTTTAAAAGTGTAGTTAAATTGTGGCCATAAAATATATTATCGCCCAAAACCAGACACACGTTATCATCACCAATAAAGTCTTCACCAATGATAAAAGCCTGTGCAAGACCTTCTGGCCTTGGCTGAACCTTGTAAGAAATATTCAAACCATACTTAGATCCATCACCAAACAGTTGCTCAAACCTGGGAGTATCCTTTGGCGTCGAAATAATCAGTATATCCCTTATATTAGCCAACATTAATGTGGACAATGGATAATAAATCATTGGCTTATCATAAATTGGTAAAAGCTATTTACAAATTGGTATAGTTATGGGATATAATCTTGTTCCACTCCCACCTGCTAGGATGATGCCTTTCATTTGATCTTCTCCTCACTCAAATAGACATACGTGTAACGGCTAAAGATTAACTTAATTCCTTTTGACGTAATTTAGTTCCATCCATTTTTTATATTGCCCAGATTTCACATTGTCTATCCACTTTTGATTGTTCAGATACCAATCAACTGTCTTACCAAGGCCAGTCTCAAAGTCCACACTCTGGCTCCAGCCAAGTTCCTTTTTTATTTTATCACAATTTATAGCATATCTTCTGTCGTGCCCAGGACGGTCTTTCACAAAGGTTATAAGCTTTTTATAAAAGTCTTTGGGCTTAGCAGTTTTTTCTGCAACAATTTCACAAAGTTTATTTACAAGATTTATATTACGCCACTCATTTTCCCCACCAATGTTATACTTTTCTCCTGTCCTTCCTCTATTTAAAACTAACCAAATCCCACTGCAGTGATCTTCCACATATAACCAATCCCTTACATTTTTTCCATCACCATAAACAGGAAGGGGCTTTTCTTCCAACATATTTAGGATCATGAGGGGGATAAGCTTTTCTGGAAATTGATAAGGCCCATAATTATTTGAACAATTGGTTATTACAACATTCATTCCATAAGTGTGAAAATATGCCATTACCAGATGGTCGGATGAGGCCTTTGAGGCGGAATATGGACTCCTTGGATCATAAGGAGTATGTTCATAAAAATATCCTATATCCCCCAAAGAACCATATACCTCATCTGTACTAATATGATGAAACCTTGTAACATCATATCTATTACACCAAAACTTTCTCGCAATTTCAAGTAGATTAAAAGTACCTATAATGTTAGTAGTTATAAAATCCTTTGGTCCATAAATAGACCTGTCTACATGTGATTCTGCTGCAAAATGAATAATTGCATCTGGATTATATTTCTCAAAGATTTTTTCTAAGTCATTAAACTCACATATATCCACTTTTTCAAAAAAATATCTCTCTCCACTATATTTCTCATAAATATCTATAAGATTTTCTAAATTTCCTGCATACGTCAATTTGTCAATATTTACAATTTTGCCTTTAAATTTTGTTTTTTTAAAAATATATCTAATAAAGTTCGACCCTATAAATCCAGCTCCCCCAGTAACAAGTAATGTATTATATCCTTTTACCATTTCATTTCCTAAATAAAAAATTTAGAGTTATATCTTCGTGCTAGAAATCAATGAATAAATTTAAACACCACAATCAATATTGTTATTACTGTAAATCCAATACTCATAAATTTAAACATCATATCAAAACGCCTATTTATATCTTCAAAGCGGCTATTTACATCTTCAAATCTTCTATTCACATCTTCAAAGCGTCTATTTACGTCTTCAAAGCCCTGTTTAACTAATTCTATCAAGACTTTTAGATCTGATTTGGTCTCTTCTTGTTCAAGTTCTACTTCTTCTATCTTCTCAATCTTTTCACTTAACAGAATGCTTATTCTCTTTATAGCTTGTTTGTCTGATCCAAATATCGCTGCACTTAACTCACTCTCTATTAATTCTGCTAATGGTATCCTTTCCATCTCTTACTCCACATAAATTATACTTCAATCTCTTTTAAAAAAGGTAATTTTTCATCTTTAGCAGAAAGTATGGGCATCTTTATGCCAAATTCTTTAAAAGGCCAATTAATTCCAATGGTTGGATCGTTCCACCTAATACCTACATCATGATCAGGACTATACTCAGCACCTGATACCTTATAAATTATCTCAGCTGTATCTGACAAGGTCAAAAATCCATGGGCAAATCCCTTTGGTATCCATAGCATTTTTTTATTCTCAGAACTCAAAATTGTTGCATACCACTTGCCAAATGTAGGGCTATTCTCTCTGATATCCACTGCTACATCAAAGATAGTCCCTTTTATACATCTTACTAACTTTCCTTGTTCACAAGGTGATTTTTGAAAGTGCAATCCCCTTAACACACCTTTTATGGATTTTGAATGGTTGTCTTGGACAAAATCTTCATCTATTCCTGCCTTTACAAACTCTGAGTTTTTGTATGTCTCCATAAAAAAGCCACGTTCATCTCCAAATACCTTTGGAATAACAAGAATAAGTCCATCTATTTCACATTTTTTAAATTTAAATGGCATTGTATTCCTCCCACCACCTGTCAATACCAGAC
>NZ_JBMYBT010000065.1:0-25420 GCF_053993635.1 Desulfothermus sp.
TTTAGAGAAATAATCAAACAGGAAAATCTTTAATTTATTCATAGCGTTCTCATGAAGGTATCAGTAATTATTCCAACCTTTAATAGGGCCAATTTAGTAAAAAGGGCTATTTTATCTGTATTAAATCAGACATATAAAGATTTTGAACTGATCGTTGTAGATGATGGCTCTTTTGATAACACAAAAGATGTATTAAGATCAATCAATGATTTAAGGCTTAAGACAATTTTTTTAGATAAAAACATGGGGGTATCTGCAGCAAGAAATATTGGAATAAATGAAAGTACGGGAGAGGTTATAGCCTTACTGGATTCAGATGATGAGTGGTTAGAAAAAAAATTGGAGACCCATTTAGCTTTTCATATACAAGGACAATTTATTATCTCCCAGACAGAGGAGATCTGGATAAGAAAGGGAAAAAGGGTAAATCCCAAAAATATACACAGAAAAAAGGCGGGCTGGATCTTTGAACCATCCCTTAAGTTATGTTTGGTAAGCCCTTCCTGTGTTATGTTCAATAGAGAATTAATAAAAGAAATTGGTCTATTTGATGAAAGCCTTGCTGCATGTGAAGATTACGATATGTGGCTTAGGGTCTCTTTAAGATATCCAGTTGGCCTTTGCCCATACCCTTTGGTAGTACGATATGGGGGAAGAGTTGATCAATTATCATCTAAGATAATAGGTCTGGATTTATACAGAATATATTCCCTTATCAAAATTTTGAGAAATGAGACATTAGATGATGATCAGCTAAAGGCAACAAAAAATATGCTAAAAATAAAATCAAGAAGATATATAATGGGGTGTATGAAAAGGGGAAAAATCGAAGAAGCTCTGAGGGTAAAGGAACTTATAGAGGATTTTGTCCTTTGAAGATACAAATGTCCTTTTGCTTGGTATTAATTTTAATAATAGGAGTAAAAATATTTTGAGCATAGAGTTCAAGCAATAAAATGACATCCAACTGTCTTAGGATTTCTATTTGCAGCATTAGTTATAATAATAGCGCATTGACATCCATGAAAGAGATCAATTAAATTTTTACTAATTGGTGTGTTTCTGTAAAATTCGTATAGTCTTTTACTTAAGTTGTTTAAATCTTCCCTTGCCCTTTTTAATCTAGAAGTAGTCCTGACAATACCAACATAGTTCCACATTGTGTGTTTAATTGTTAACCAATCCTGAGCTATCAATGCAGGATCTTCGTTGTCATTTGTCCCAGGAATAGACCAGTCTGGAATAGCATCCATTAATTTTTTAGAGAGTCTGTTTTTCTTTTGAATTCTTTTTGAGATAGATATTGCTGCGCTGTGTCCCCATACAAGTCCTTCCAATAATGATGTGCTTGCAAGGCGATTTGCCCCATGAACACCTGTGCAACTGACTTCACCTACTGCATATAACCTGTCTAATGTTGTCTTGCCTTCAAGGTCAACTAATATACCTCCACAGAAAAAATGTGCAGCTGGAACAACAGGAATCGGTTCTTTTGTAATATCATATCCAGCTTCCAGACACCTTTTATAGATAGTGGGAAATCTTTTTGGAATGTCTTTTTTTACGAAGTCTGCTGCATCCAGATAAACAAAATCATCTCCTGTCTTTAACATCTCTTCAACAATAGCCCTGGTCACAATATCCCTTGGAGCCAGGTCACCTCTTGGATCGTATTCTTTCATAAATGGGGTACCATCAATCCTGACAAATCTCGCCCCTTCTCCTCTTAGTGCCTCAGATATTAAGAATTTTTGACCCCCTCTTTGATAAAGGGCAGTTGGATGAAATTGAACAAATTCACAATTCATTACCCTGGCGCCGCTTCTATAGGCCATGACCAAGCCTGATCCTATTGAAGTGGGGGAATTAGTTGTATGCAGATATACCTGACCAACCCCACCTGTAGCGAGTACAGTATAGTCTGCCATTACAGTTTCAACTATGTCATCTTGCTGGTTGTAGATATATGCACCTATACATTGATTAGTTAGATGATATTTAAACTCTAATTTTGATGGATGATGGTGGGATGTGATGAGGTCTATAGCAGTATGTTTTGTAAGTATATTTATGTTTGGATGTTCTTTTATCTTTTTTATAAACGCATCAATTATAGCCCTACCTGTATAATCTCCACAATACAAAATCCTATTTAATGAATGAGCGCCTTCTTTTGTTAATTTAAAATTTGAATTTTCATCTTTTTCAAATGGGACGTTTAATTCCTCGATAAGTATATCTTTAACTATATCAGGGCCTTTTGTGGTTAAATAATTTACTGATTTTTCATAGTTATATCTCCATCCAGCTGAGAGAATGTCCTGCTTTAGAAGTTCAGGTGAATCATTTATCCCTCTGTAAACAATACCTCCCTGTGCCAGAGGTGTGTTACCTGTATCTATATCGTCTCCTGAGGTCACTAAAGTAACGGACAATCCTTTATTGGCAAGGGTAATAGCAACACTACATCCAGCAATACCTGTTCCAATTATCAGGACATTTGTATAATATCTGTTGTTTTTTGTGGGCATATATTAATTACTCCTAACTTTAGAATTTTTTATAATATATTCATACTGAGGTCTATACAAGGAGCGTCTTTGGTGATTGCACCAACAGAAATATAATTAGCTCCAAGATGTGCGAACTTTTCTATATTGTCAAAATTAATGCCTCCGCTAATTTCAGTTTCAATATATGGAGGAATTAATTTAATACATTCTTGAAGTTGCGTGGGGTTCATATTATCAAGGAGTATTCTGTTTATTTTTAATTTAACAGCTTCCTTGACTTCATCTAAATTCCTACACTCAACAATTATAGGAGGACAAAGGTCTTTGTATTTGTTTTTAAGGGAAGTAACTGCCTTTGTTATTGAACCAGCTCTATCTATATGATTGTCTTTGACCATTAACATCTCAGATAGATCCATTCTATGATTTTTCCCCCCACCTACTAAAACTGCATATTTTTCCAGATATCTATGCCCAGGTAGGGTCTTTCTGGTATCTAATAGTTTTGTCTTAGAATTTTTTAATTTTTGTACAAATTTATTTGTATATGTAGATATTCCAAACAGATGTGATAAAAAATTTAATATCACCCTTTCCCCTTTTAATATATCTATTGCAGGTCCTGAAATCAGGGCAATTTTTTCTCCTTTTATTGCCTTATCTCCATCTTTTTTTAAGTATTTAACTTTATTTTTATCTGATAGACACAAAAGTATTATGTCAATTAAAGGTAAGGATGAACAAATTGTATGCTCTTTAGCAATAATATAAGCATCAGCTCTGTCACTCTCTTTAAAAATACCTTTAGATGTTAGATCTTCTCCATCTTCTATCAATGCAAGATGGACAATGTTTATAAGCAGATCCCATTTATCATATGTAAAAAAATTAAAAAATAGTTTAAAATTATCATTTAATGAAGATTTTAGGTGGTTAAAATCAGGGGAGGAGAACTCCCCTTTATTTTTTTTATTCAACTTCAATTTCCTCTCCAGGTTTTAAGGAAATTACCTTTGTATCTATACCCAATTCTTTTATGTTGTTTTCAAAGTTTTCAGTACCTTTTTCTAAAATTGGGAAAGAACCCCAGTGCATGGGTATTACATTTTTACACTTTAAGAGTCTGCATGCATAAGCTGCCTGTTTTGGATCCATTGTAAATATTCCGCCAATTGGCAGCATAGCCAGGTCAATATCATAGAGCTCCCCATAAATTTGCATTGAAGCAAATATAGATGTATCTCCTGCGTGGTATATTGTGTAGTTATCTGGGAACTGGATTATATAACCAACAGGAGTACCTGAAGCAGATGAGTGGTGTGCCTCAACCATGGTTATCTTGATTCCATTTTCTTCTACTGTGCCTCCAATATTAAAGCCAATTCCATTAATGATTTGACTCTCATTAACTCCCATTTCCTTTAATTTCATTGCAGTTTCTACAATTGCTCCTAATTTTGCACCAGTGTTTTGACAAATTTCAACAGCTTCTCCAACATGGTCAAAGTGGTCATGGGTAACAAGCACCAGTTGAATGTCTTTACATTCACTGGCTTTTGTTGAACAAGAGGGATTGTCGTTAAACCATGGATCAATTAAAATATTTCCCCACTCAGAGTTTACCTGAAAACAGGCGTGTCCGTGCCATATTACCTTTTTTTTCATTTTATTACCTCCTTTTGATTTTACCCTCCCACCTGGGAGTTATGTTGTTTTCAATCCCTAGGTTGTCCAATATCCTGGAGACTACATGATCTACTAATTCTAAAATTGATTTTGGGTTGTGGTAAAATCCAGGACATGCAGGGAAAATAGTAGCTCCGGCCCTGGCAGCTTTTAGCATATTTTCAATATGAATTGTATTGAGGGGCGTTTCCCGTATAACGAGTATTAATTTTCTACCCTCTTTAAGTGTTACATCTGCTGCACGGTGGATTAGATTATTGCCAAATCCATTGGCAATAGCGCCTAGTGTGGCCATGGAACATGGACATATAACCATTCCATGGTGCTTCCATGAGCCACTGGCAAAAGGCGCATCAATTTCATCTTGAGTATAGACAAAGACATTGTCTGTCTCAAAAAAATCCTCTCCCACGTTGGTTTCTAAAGACAAGACCTTTTTACCCGTAGAGGATATAATTACATGCGTACATATCTTAGAACTTCTCAAATATTCAAAAAGTCTAAGCCCATAAATAGAGCCACTTGCTCCTGTTATTGCCAATATTATTTTTTTCATAGTTGTTAAATTCCGTAATTTTTATTTAAGGTAATCAAATAGCACGAGGTTGACAAGGTGTTATTTGCTTGGTTAGATTTGAAAGAAACGGGCAATTAGCTCAGGTGGATAGAGCACCAGCCTCCGGAGCTGGAGGTCGCAGGTTCAAATCCTGCATTGCCCGTTTATGCTTTTAAAGTGTCACATTATTCCCACCCTTCTTCCGAGGCAGTTGTTGGTGGTTGTTGTGGGCCTCCAGCCATAAAGCCGTCAGATTTAAATTTCAGGCTTAAAATTGGTGTATGGCTTTTAAACACCTGATAAAATCCCATTTGGTATTCTGTTTGATGAAATGTGTTTTGAAAATGATATTGAACATCCTCTTATAAAACCATATAATCGATAGTTAATAACATGGTTGAACTTTTTAATTAGCACATTTTTTTAAGTTATTCACAATTAAAGCTGGAGGCAGCTTCTAGCAAACAACGTAGAAAAAGGTTTAAGGAGGAGGTTTTAGATGAGTGAAAGAGATATGGTGCTGTTTGAAAAGGATGGAGCAGTGGGGCATTTGATCCTTAACAGGCCTGAGAGAAGAAATGCACTTTCCCTTGAGGTTATGAAGCGGATGATAGAGATTTTGAGAGATGTATCTGTAGATCCTTCAACTAGGGTGCTTATTATAAGAGGAAATGGACCGGTATTTTGTGCAGGTCATGATTTGAGTGAGTTCGTTGGGGAGGAGAGCGCGGTACACAAGGTACGGGAAATCTTTCGCGTCTGTTCTGATATGATGATGCTCATACACAAATTGCCTCAGCCAGTAATTGCTCAGGTTCATGGAATTGCCACTGCTGCTGGATGTCAGCTTGTTGCTGCGTGTGATCTTGCTGTTAGTGAAAAAGGGGCTCGATTTGCCACTCCAGGTGTAAAAATCGGACTTTTTTGCGCTACTCCAATGGTTCCTCTGGTGAGGGCTATAGGGAGAAGGCGGGCTATGGAGATGCTTATGACAGGACATTTTGTAAATGCAGAAAAAGCGCTTGAATGGGGGCTTGTAAACAAAGTGGTGGAGTCTGAAAATTTGGCCTATGAAACCCTTAAACTTGCTAATGATATTGCTCAGTACAGCCTTAAAACAATTTCCCTGGGCAAAAAGGCCTTTTACGATCAGATAGATCTACCAGAATACTCTGCCTACGGATATGCTCAGGAGGTTATTGTTCTTAACAGTACTTTTGAAGATGCAAAAGAAGGCATAGAGGCATTTCTCCAAAAACGGACGCCCCAATGGAAGGATAAGTAGAAAAATCCTGCTATTTATTCTCTGTTCAACAGACATCATCTATAGCATCCATTTCTTGTTCTTTTAAATTTTAAGATTAGGGGGAAATGGGTGCTGAAATGAGGGTACAGAACATCCTGGACCAGGTTCTTAAATTAAAAACGTTTCCAGTTGGCGCCAGGATGAGAAGATAAGAGATCAATAAGACACCCCCCATCTTATCCTAAGTAGGTGACATGTTTCCTGAGACATACGGGTATCTTCTATTCTGGGCAATATCCTGGAAACACCGGAGGACTTAGAAGAAGGTATTAAACGACTTAAGGAAGAACTGAATAAGCTCTTAGCGAAAGGCGTAAGGGTTGTTTTGGAGTAAAGTAGTCAGTCTTAAATTTGACAGTCTTTTTAAAATAGGTTATCTTACGAGAGATTGAAAATTTAGGAGGCTTTGCCTCCAAAGGAGGAGATAATATGCGGCCAATTTCGTCTCCAGCCACTTTCAAAGACAGTTATATCGCCGAGGTTAAAGAAGAACTTGCTAAGGAAGGAATACAAATTTTCAGGGTGAGGAGATCTGTTACCGACAAAAGATCAAGGAAACTTAGGGCTCCAAAGCACATCAAACTTGTCCTTCGTGAGGCTATTCTGGCTCTCCTAAAAGAGAAAAAAACTCCTACTTATAAAGAAATCAAACAAAAAGCTCTTGAAATATATAAAGAAAAGAAACAACAAGAAGAATCTCTAATAGATAAATATTATGGTCTATGGAAAATTGAAGACGAAAAATTGATACATGAAACTGCTTTAAATGAAGAGATTTATTATGAGTCTTAATCTTAAACAATTTTATGGCCGAAAGATTCTGGTAGATAGTAATGCCTTTATCTATTTCCTCACCGGTCAAAGTCTTCTAGTCAAAGAAATTTTCCGCGCCTCCGTAAAAGGAAACCTCAAGCTTCTTATTACCGTAAGAATTCTTGATGAAGTCCTTTTTAAAATGTGCCTTTTATTGGCCAAGAACCGATATGGATTTACCAAAGATACATTAAAGAAGTTCAAAAGAAAGCCACACTTAATAATGGAATTAGCCGAAGATTGTCAAAAAATTATCAAAATGTGCGAAGATTTTAAGTTTTCAATATTAGACTTTACCTTCAAAGATTTACAGAAATTACCTAAAATAATGCACGATTACGGGCTAATAGGTAACGATGCTTTAATTGTAGGTCTAATGCAAAAGATGAATTTAAAATATCTTCTTTCGGCCGACAAAGATTTTGATGCCGTTCCATGGATTAAGAGGATAAACCCTTTGAAAGAAGAGGATGCCTGATGACTCCCAACCTCACCGATGCCATAAAAAATGACACTTACAGCCAGGGATTTGCTTACCCGGGAGGCAAGTGATCAACTGGAAGGCATTTATGGTTTTTTAAGGGATGGGACTCTAATTTTGTTCTAATAAAAGAACCAGATGAGGAAATTCGCAACAGTGTTGGACTATATTTTCGCCTGGTAAAGGAAAAAGACGGCGAGGCCAAGAGAATGGCCTTTGAGAAGGCACTTGAGGAATTAAGGGAAATTATGAAGAATAAATGAGGTGTCAAAATGAATATTCAATCAATAAGACTCAAAAATTTTATGCTATTTGAAGATCTTGCATTTCAGCCTGCAAGAATCAACCTTTTTATCGGAGCAAATGATACCGGAAAAACAATTATACTTAAACTAATTTACGCTGTAATGAGAGCCTATCAGGAATTTAAAGAAAAAGAAAAAAAGAATTTTGCAGATATTTTATCTAATAAAATCCTGTGGACCTTTATGCCTAATAGCTTGGGAAACCTTGTCAAAAAAGGAAATGAAAAGACTGAAGTGTTTTTTGACACAAGTTTGTTTAAGCTTCGGTTTTCTTTTACAAGAAAAGCAAAGGCTGAAATAAAAGATTTACAAATAGAGGAATATCAATTTTACACCTACAATACTCTCTTTATTCCACCTAAGGAAATAATTTCTATAATTGAAGCAATCCGTATTGGTAGAGAGGAAAAAGAAAAATACTGGTTTGATGATACATACTACACTCTTGTGCAAGCCATTTCTTCTTCTCCATCTCGTGGTAAATTAAACAAAATATCCGCAGAAATGCTAAAAGTCATCAAGGGAGTAATACATGGTGATATAAAAAAGAAAGGTGAATCTTTTTACCTAAAAAGGGACAGAAATTTATACGAAATTAACCTTGTCGCAGAAGGTTTAAGAAAAATAGGCATGATAGAATGGTTGATAAGAAATAGGAGCCTTGAAGCAAGCACTTTGTTAATTATGGATGAGCCTGAATCTGGATTAAATCCGGCTTCTATAGTAACACTTGCTGAAGTTATTTACAAGCTGTCTCAAAATGTGTTTAGAAGTGTGTTTGGAGGTCATGTGTTTGTTGCTACGCATAACTTCTTCTTTCTTAAAAAAACTCATATTCTCGCCAAAAAAGATGGCAATAAAGACGCAAAAATATTTGCTTTAGAAAACAAAGACGGCAAAATCATTAAAATAGAAGCCTTACTTAAAGAGCAAATTCCTACAAACAAAATTTTAGAAGTTGCTATGGATTTATACAATGAAGAAGTAAAAGCCGTAGTGGAGGATATACTGAAATGAGACTTGAAGAAAAAGGAGTAGCGTTGAATATCCCAGATAATTTGAAATGGGAAAAAATAGATGAAATGGGGTTTTACAGAAATATTAGCCACCTTGGGCTTAAGGCTGTTGATTTTGTTTTTTATGGACGGGAAAGGTTGGTTTTTCTTGAAATTAAAAATTTTAAGCCCAATTTAGAAGATATTAGAGATGAAAATCTGCGAAAAGAAAAAAGAAGGGAAATAATAAAAGGATTTAGCCCAGAAAAAATTAACATTCAACTGGCTAACAAATTGGTTTCTTCTATTTATATCATATTCGGCAAAAAGCTAAGAAAACCCAAGAAAATTATATTTTGTGCTCTTCTTATTTTGCCACAAGGCTTGGAATGCTACCTGCCTTTTATCAATACCAGTTTGGGTAACCTGAAGACAGAGGATGAAAATCTCTTGAAGGTTAGTGTGTTAGTTTTAAATAATGTTGAGCTGGTTGAAAGAAGAATAATAAATAGTTTACTTTCGCCTGATAAAGGAAAAAGACGGAGAGGTTAAATGGCAAGTTTTTTGAGATAGCTTAAGGAAGATATCAGTTAACTGAGTTTGTATTGGCTCACGCTGGGCTTGAAGCGGCGTTTTAAGTTGCAAAAATTTATATTTAGCCGTATAATATACAAAAATATATCCGTCTAGGAAAGGGATTATGAATACCAAATTGACCTTACGTTTAGATAAAGATTTAATCAAAAAGGCTAAAACATATGCGGCTAAAAGAGGAAAGTCGGTTTCTACTTTAGTAGCTAATTATTTTTCTTTGCTTCAGGTAGAGAGAGAAAAAAAAGAAGAATTACCTCCTAAGCTAGCTTCTTTGAAGGGGATATTGAAAGATAAGAAAGTTAATAAAGATGATTACAAGAAGTATCTTGAAACAAAATACTTATGAGAATTCTTTTTGACACCAATATAATTCTTGATGTTCTGCTTGAGCGAGAACCTTTTGTTAAGGATGCCCTTTATCTTCTGGCTAAGGTAGAACGTTCCGAAATAAACGGCTTTATTTGTGCGACTACCGTTAGTACCATCTACTATTTAGTAAATAAAGCCCTGGGACAAAAGGAAGCTACTCGCCATATTAGAACTTTGCTTTCCATATTTGAGATTGCGCCTGTAAACCGGGCTGTCATTGAAGAAGCACTAAATTTAAAATTTTCTGATTTTGAAGATGCAGTGTTGTATGTATCAGCCCTAACAGTAGGGGTAGATTGCATAGTTACCAGAAACTGCTCTGATTTTAAAAGAACTAAAATACCTGTTTATGCTCCAGATGAACTGGTAAAAGTGATAGAAAGTATTAAAACATAGAGAAAATGTCATGAACAAAAAACACAATTTCGTCCTAAATATTTACCTTTTACCGGTATGGGGATTTTGAGGCTAATGCTGAGAGTCAATGGGTGTACTGGATCACATTGGGATTGAGGCAGGGTGTTTTAAGAAACTGCTGAGGAATTTTTAGCTGGAGGAAAATTTATTGAAGGAGAATGATTATGGTAACTTTTTCAGATTTTTCATCAAAAAAGGAAAAAATTGTAGTTGTAGGCCTTGGATATGTTGGACTTCCGCTGGCTGTGCTTTTAAATAAAAAATTTTCAGTCATTGGTTTTGATATTAGCAATGTCAGGATCGAGGAATTAAAAAAAGGTTTTGATAGAACCAAAGAGGTTAGTTTTGACAAACTAAAAAATTGCACCATAGATTTTACGAGTAATCCAGAAAAGATTTTTGATGCAAAATTAATTATTGTCACTGTACCAACCCCAATTGACAGCCACAAGATGCCTGATCTGAGACCCATTGAACTTGCAACCTCTTTAGTGGGAAAACATATAAAAAAAGGATCAGTTGTAGTATATGAATCAACTGTATATCCTGGTGTAACAGAAGAGATATGTGTGCCTATAATTGAAAGAGAAAGTGGGCTTAAATGGAAAAGAGATTTTAATGTAGGGTATTCTCCTGAGAGGGTAAATCCTGGAGATAAAGAGCATACAATAGACAAGATCGTTAAAGTAGTTGCAGGGGACTGTGAAGATACACTTTGTCTTTTATCAAAGATATACGGAAGTGTTATTTCAGCAGGGGTGTTTGAGGCGTGCGATATAAAGACAGCCGAGGCCGCAAAAGTTATTGAAAATACCCAGAGGGACTTAAATCTGGCACTTATTAATGAACTTTCAATAATCTTTAACAAAATGGAACTGGATACACGTTCTGTTTTAGAGGCTGCTGCTACTAAGTGGAACTTCTTAAAATTTGAACCAGGTCTTGTGGGAGGACATTGTATAGGCGTGGATCCATATTATCTCACATTTAAGGCCCAGGAAATTGGCTATCATCCTGAGGTCATATTGGCAGGTAGGCGTATAAATGATTATATGGGGAAGTTTGTTGCTGAGAATACTGTAAAAAAATTAATAGCTGCAGGAAGAACAGTTAAAGATAGTAAGGTATTAATTTTAGGATTCACCTTTAAAGAAAATATCAGTGATATAAGAAATACCAGGGTAATTGATATCTATAATGAGCTCACTGAGTATGGTATTGATGTACATGTTTATGATCCCAATGTAATTTTTGACGAGGTTAAGGCAAAATATAATATAAAACTCATCACTGAGATAGACAAATTTGCTCCTTATGATGCCTTTGTTGTGGCAGTGAAACACGATATTTTTAAGAAAAATTTTAGCCTGGATGTGTTTTCAAGGTTGTCAAAAAATAAAAGTCCAGTTATTTTAATTGATGTAAAAGGAATGTATTCAAAAAAAGAAGCACTGAGGCGGGGATTTTTGTATTGGAGACTTTAAAGTAAGGTAGGGGAAATACGGGCATTAGGAGCAGAGAAAGAGAAGTTAGAGGGAATAAAGCTACGATAGATTGGGTGTCAGGATTTTTTTGATAGAGTTTAAAATGATGAGGATGGCATGTCATCGATTCTGGTTCATGATAAATTTATAGATCAGGTATTTTCTGACCCAAAGAACTTACGTGATTTCATGCAGGATCTTTGTACAGGTCATCTGTGATCAGTGTGGGTGATCTGTTGTCTGCGATCTGTTTCTCATACTGATCACTCACACTGAATACTGATCACCCATATATTAATTGATTTATCTTCGTATAAGGATCAAGATTTTTTAGAGAGGCTAGATAGGAATGCTAGGTTATATTCAGCCCTTTATATTAAAGAACATATTTGATGAAAGATGCCCAGGAGATGTTGTTGGAGGCATTAGAGGAGCGTTTTGGTATTATACCTCGTTCTATTGCCAAAAAGATAAAGGAAATTGATAGCAGAGAAGTAGTGAAAGGCTTGTTTAAAGTAGCTATGCGAGTGAATTCATTGGAAGAATTTGAAGATAAGTTAAAATTAGCTTTGAAATAAGATATGTTTAATTTTAAGCATGGAACAGAGAAGATGAACTAGGTGTGAGCAATTTCTGTTCACTGTTCACAAATCACTGTTCACATAAAAAAGGGAGGGAAAGATATGGGTATCAGGACCAGGGTTTTAATTGTTTTGCTTAGCATGTTTTTTATTTCAGTGATACTTGCTGTAACTACTTTAGTAGTGGTTTATAAACAAAAAAGCGATGGGGTGGTGATAAATTTAGCTGGTAGACAAAGGATGCTTAGTCAAAAAATGAGTAAGGAAGTCTTGGAACTTTTATATGTAAAAAATAAAGGTGAGCAGGGAAATAAAGAAAAAGAAGGATTGTTAAAAAGTATTAAGGTCTTTGATGTGACTTTAAATGCCCTTATTGCTTCTGGATATGCACCTCTTACCTTGGATCCAAATGGCCCTCAACAATTGTTGCCTCCTGCCCATGGACAGGCCCTAATTCAATTGAAAAAGGTGAAAAAACTTTGGACGCCAATGAAGCAACATATTCTGAAAGTTGTAAAAGATTTAGATAAATCCTCAATTGAATATGTGTTAGATAACAATATAAAGTTATTAAAAGAAATGAATAAGGGCGTATTTTTATTACAAAAACAAGCTGATAAAAAGGTAATGCTTTTAAAGATAATTAGTATTTTAAGTATCATTATAGGAGTTTTTATAATTTTACTTGTTGGGAGTTGGATAAAAAAATCTGTGGTAGATCCCATTGTGTCTCTGGCAATGTTTGCCCAGGAAGTTGGAAAGGAATATTCAGAACAAGATAATTCACTGGATAATTCTACTGCAACAAAACAAAGTAATGAATTGGAATTATTAGATGCTGCTATGCACAATATGGTAGAAAAATTAAGGGAAGAGATAAAAAAAGCTCAAGAAGCATCAGAGCAAAGTGAAATAATGGCAAAGGAAGCAGAGCAGGCCAAAATAGAGGCTGAAGAGGCGTTAAAAGTAGCTCAGGAAAATGAGAAAAAATTGAGAGCATTAGGAGAAAAGATATATGAGGTGTCAGATAGGATAGCATCTTCTTCTGAAGAACTCTCTACTGAAGCAGATCAAGTAGTTGAAGGAGCAAATATTCAAAAACAACGAGTGGTAGAGACAGCTACAGCAATGGAAGAGATGAATGCTACAGTACTGGAAGTGGCGAAAAATGCCGCTGCAGCTGCAGAAAGCGCTGATAATGCAAAAGATCGGGCCGAAAAAGGTGCTGAAATTGTAGATCAAGCTGTTACAGCTATTAATGAGATAAATGTTCTTGCAGAAAAATTAAAAGATAATATGGAAGTATTGAAACAAAAGGCAGACGGAATTTCTCAAGTAATGACTGTTATTTCGGATATTGCAGACCAGACTAATTTACTTGCATTAAATGCTGCAATAGAGGCAGCCAGGGCCGGAGATGCTGGAAAAGGGTTTGCTGTGGTGGCTGATGAGGTTAGAAAATTAGCAGAAAAAACAATGAACGCCACAAAAGAGGTAGGAGATGCCATAAATGAAATCCAGGAAGAAGTAAATAAAGACTTTCAGGTGATGGAAGATGCAGCAGCATCCGTGGCAAAAGGCACAGAACTCTCTCAACAATCTAAACTAGCACTGCAAGAGATAGTAGAGCTAGTAGTGTCAATTTCTGACCAGATAAGAGCGATAGCAACTGCATCTGAAGAACAATCAGCTGCAAGTGATGAAATTACAAGGGCTATAAATGAAATAAATGAGATATCTGACGCCACGGTTGGGAATATAGAAGAAACAAGAAGGGCTATTCAGGATTTTGTTGTAATGGCTGGAGAATTAAAACAACTGGTAGATAAACTTATGTCTGACTAAGGTTGCCCTTTACTTCTTTTGGAGTTTTTTAGATGGGATCCTGCAAAAAAGCAGGATCCTTAATTTTTTTTATCTAAAATCTCCTAGATCAGCCCTTTTTGTTGCAGCCTTTTCATCCTTCTGAGAAGTCTTTTTTGAGCCATTTGGGCCTTTCTCTTTCTCCTTTCACTGGGTTTTTCATAAAAAGACCTCTTTTTTAACTCAGAATAAATCCCTTCTTGTTCGGTCTTTGCCTTGAATTTTTTCAAGGCTACCTCAAAATTGTCAAATTCATTTAAAAAAATTTCTGCCATGATCCTATCCCTCCTTGTTTTTCTGGTTTAATTGTTTTTTTAGAAATATCCTGAGAATGGATAGGGCCGCTGGAGTCATACCTGATATCCTGGATGCTTGAGACAAATTTGTTGGCTGGAATTTTGTGAGTTTTTCCTTAATTTCATTTGATAGACCTGGAATTTCATAATAGTTTATCCCTTCAGGGATTTTTATGTATTCAAGTTCTCTAAATTTTCTTATCTCAGATTCCTGCCTCTTTAAATATCCCTCATATTTGCACTCTATTTCTACCTCCTCAATTACCCGTGGATGAAGCTTTTTAGGAGGAGGGGATATTTTTTTAATTATAGAGTAGTCTACCTCTGGCCTTTTTAATATTTTGTCTAAAGGCGTAGGGGTGGCTATTGGAGATGTTCCAATGGATTTTAAGGTCTCATTTATTTCAGGTATAGGATATACCCTCTGCGTCTTTAATCTCTTTATCTCATCCTGGATCTGTTTTTTTCTCTCTAAAAGGTCTTTATAAGTATCTTTAGAATGCAATCCCAGTTTATATCCAAATTCCAGCAACCTTAAATCTGCGTTGTCTTCTCTTAAAATAAGCCTGTATTCTGCTCTGGAAGTCAGCATTCTATATGGTTCACTTACCCCTTTTAGCACTAGATCATCTACAAGCACTCCTATATATGCCTGGGACCTGTCTAAGACAAATGGTGGTCTTTTCTGCACATAAAGGGCTGCATTGATCCCTGCTAACAGGCCTTGGGCAGCTGCCTCTTCATATCCTGATGTGCCATTTATCTGACCAGCTAAAAATAGACCCTTAATCAGCCTGGTCTCTAAAGTATGTCTTAGTTGGGTTGGTTGAACAAAGTCATATTCTATTGCGTAAGCACACCGCATTATTTCAGCTTCTTCAAGACCTGGAATAGATCTTATTAATTTTTCTTGAATTTCATAAGGAAGGGAATTGCCTGTGCCACTTGCATAGATCTCTTCTGTATCTATACCTTCTGGTTCTAAGATTATATTATGGGCTTCTTTGTGGGGAAATTTCATTATCTTGTCTTCTAAAGAAGGGCAATATCTTGCAGACACCCCTTTTATTGAACCATTATATAAAGGAGACAGATGAATATTATCTTTAATTATTTGGTGACACTTTTTTGATGTCTTGCCAAAATAACAGGGAACAGGATTAATATCTATTTTTTCAGTAAACAGAGAAAAAGGATAGGGATTTTCATCTCCCATTTGTTTTTCAAAACAGGAAAAATCTATTGATCTCCTATGGATCCTTGCAGGAGTCCCTGTCTTCATCCTGCCAAGCTCAAAACCAAGTTCTTTTAATTGTTCTGCAAGTTTAATAGATGGAAATTCTCCGGCCCTACCAGCTGGGATTTTTGTGGGGCCAATGTGTATTAGGCCGTGTAAAAATGTTCCTGTTGCAAGGACCACCGCCTTTGCAAGGTAGGTTACACCAATTTCATCTACAATTCCGCATACTTTGCCATCTTCTATTAAAAGGGATTCAACTCGTGCCTGTTTTAATTCTAGATTCTCTGTCTTTTCCACCACATGTTTCATATATGTGCGGTATCTTATCTTGTCATTTTGGGTCCTAGTGCCCCTGACTGCAGGACCTTTTCTTGTGTTTAGTCTTTTAAATTGAAGGGCGGTTCTATCTGCAATCTTTGCCATTTCTCCGCCAAGTGCATCTATCTCCCGCACCAAGTGTCCTTTGGCAATTCCACCAATAGAAGGTGAGCAGGGCATATGAGCAACTGTGTCAAGATATATTGAGATGAGCAGAGTAGAGCACCCCATCCTGGCTGAAGCCAGCGCTGCTTCACAACCAGCATGTCCAGCACCAACAACTATTACATCGTAATTTGAACTCATATTAGTTGACCCTTTGAACTTTTGTGTCTATTTTTAACCCCTAGCAGATATGATGGGCTTAAAAAAGACTATAATGATTCAAAGAGAACTTGTCCAGATTTTGAAAATTACAAGGATTTTTTAAAAAAATAGGGAACATATAAATTGGCAGAAAAAAAAATTTACGACTTTAATACATATTTGCGAAGTATTTTTGGATGCAGGGTGCAAAAGATCACTATAGATGCAAATTTGACATGCCCCAACAGGGATGGGACAAAGGGTTATGGAGGATGTATTTATTGTAACAAAAGGGGATCTGGAACAGGACTTGGGAAAAAATTGTCTGTGTCTGAGCAAATTGAACAGGCTAAGAGTTATTTGAAAAAAAGATACAAGGCAAAAAAATTTTTGGCCTATTTCCAATCCTACTCAAATACCTATGGACCTATTGAAAAGTTAAAGAAATTGTATATGGAAGCCCTATCTATAGATGATGTTGTTGGAATTTGTATTGGAACCAGGCCTGATTGTGTGGAAGATGAAGTGTTAGATTATCTTAAAGAAATCAGTAAAAACTATCTGGTGTGGCTGGAATATGGTCTTCAATCTGCGCACAATAAGACCCTGGAGATAATAAATAGAGGCCATAGTGTAGAGGACTTTCTGGATGCAGTTAATCGAACTAGAAAGCGAGGGCTCAATATATGTGTCCATGTTATTTTGGGTTTGCCCTATGAGACAAGGGATGAGATGCTAGAAACTGCAAAATTTTTGTCTAAACTGGATATACAGGGTATAAAGATTCACTTACTTTATATTATAAAGGACACTCCCCTGGAAAAATTGTATATCCAGGGGAAGTATAGGCCCCTTACAAGGGAAGAATATGTAGAAATTGTATCACATTTTATTTCTTATTTGCCAGATTCACTTGTTATTCAAAGAATTACAGGAGATCCACATAAAAATGAATTAGTAGCACCAATGTGGGCACTGGAAAAACAAAAAAATGTTAATGCTATATTTGATTTTATGGAAAAAAATGGATTGTATCAGGGTAAATTTTTTAAAAGTAAAGGATAGTGTTATGAAAAAAATATGTTATTTTTTTTGTTTTTTTGTATTTATTTCTCATGTTTGCTATGCAAAGATAAATTGCATAGTAAGCATACTACCTGTTAAATTTTTTGTTGATAAAATTGGAAGACAATATGTTAATGCACATGTATTAATCCCCCCTGGAACAAATCCAACAACATATGATCCAAAACCAAAAGATATTATATTTATAAAAAAGTCTGAAGTCTATTTTAAGATAGGTGTTCCTTTTGAGAAAATATGGACCAAAAAAATTAAAAATATGAATCCCAATTTAAAGATTATAGAACTATATAAAGATGTAAAAAGAATACCAATGTCTAATAGATATAAAGATACTGAATTTAATAGAACATACACGTCAAAAGATTTTTTAGATCCACATATATGGCTGTCTCCAACATATGTTAGATTTATTTTACTTGAAATTAGAGATTTTTTTATTCAAATGGATAGGAAGAATAAAAATTATTATCTCCAGAATTATTTTGACTTAATAAAACAAATAGATAAGCTAGAGACTGACTTAATAGCTTTATTTGTTAAGGTAAAGACAAGATATTTTTTGGTGTTTCATCCTTCATGGGGATATTTTGCAAGGGATTTTGGCCTAATACAGGTACCAATTGAATTAGAGGGAAAAGAGCCTTCTTTTAGGGAGATATCATCTTTGATTTCTTTTGCAAGGAATAAACGAATAAAAGTGGTATTTGTACAGCCTCAATTTTCAAAGAAAATTGCAGAGATTATAGCATCAAAAATAAATGGCAGGATAGAAGAGATAGATCCACTTGCCTATAATTGGATAGATAATTTAAGGAATGTGGGGATAAAGATATCTGAAAGTTTAATCAAAGGGACAAAATAGATGGATCAAGATGTAATAGTAGAACTTAAAAACGTATATTATACCTATGGTGGTGATTGGGCATTAGAAGACATAAATCTTTCAATATACCACGGAGATTTTATAGCTATTTTTGGTCCAAATGGTGGAGGAAAGACCACTCTATTAAAATTGATACTTGGACTACTTAAGCCAACTAAGGGAAAAATTTTATATAATTTTAAAAAAAAGGGCAGACCAATTGGGTATCTTCCCCAGACCCAATTTAAGGGGGATTTCCCAATAAAGGTAATTGATCTGGTTTTAATGGGGTTGATTACAAAAAAAAGCTGGGGTTTTTGGTTTTCTAAAAGAGAAAAACAAAAAGCTGAAGAGGTGCTGGATCTGGTTGATATGTTGAAATACAAAAATTATCCAATTAAGGAACTATCTGGTGGACAATTGCAAAGGGTTTATCTTGCAAGGGCGCTTGTCTCAGATCCAGAACTTTTAATATTAGATGAACCTACTTCAAATATAGATCCTAAGGCCAAGTTTTGCCTCTATGATTTTTTAGGAAAATTAAATCCAGATATAACCCTTGTTATGGTAAGCCATGATCTGAGCCTCAGCGTTACAAAGATAAATAAAATTGCATGTGTTAATAAAAGGTTGATTCTCTCTCCATCTGTTGGTTTTAACCAGGAGATGCTCTCTTTAATCATTGGGGAACATTTAAATCATTCTTGTCCTGTGGCTCCTTATTATATGGATGGAGAGTTGCCTGTGCTAACAAAAAAGGAGTAGGTATGTCCCCAGCTACAATAGAACTACTAAAAAATGCTATGATTATTTCTGTCTTAACAAGTATTGTGTGTGGAATTGTTGGGACACTGGTCTATTCTAACAGGCTTACCTTTATGGCTGGTGGAATAGCCCATGCTGCATATGGAGGCATAGGACTTGGAATTTTTTTAAATAAAAATATCCTGGCAACTCTATTGATATTTACATTGTGTATGTCCTTGATAATGGCCCTTCTCACAAATAAACAAAGAGAAAAATCAGACAGTGTTATTGGTCTTCTATGGGCAGGTGGTATGGCTTTAGGGATAATATTGTTGGACTTAACCCCTGGATATCATGGCGATATAATGAGTTATCTATTTGGAAGCATATTAATTGTATCCAATGAAAACATTTTATTTATGCTTATCCTCACAATTTTGACGATCCTTATTGTATTATTAAATTATCACAAATTTGAGGCTATATCATTTGATCATGAATTTGCAGCAGCTAGAGGAATAAATGTATATTTACTTTATTTACTGATGATTATGCTTATTGCAATAGCAGTTGTTATGCTCATACAACTTGTTGGTATTATTTTGGTTATCGCACTTTTGTCTATACCACCATATTTATCTTCGTATTCAGCAAAGACCATGAAATCAATGATACTAATATCCTTTTTATGGAGTTTGATCTCCTGTATTTTAGGTATGACAGTATCTTTTAGTTTAAACTTATCATCTGGTGCATCAATTATTGCAGTATCAGTTTTCTTGGGATTTATGTATCTGGTTTTTAAAAAGATATTTATGAAAATCGCTGAAAAATAAAATAACATAAATATTGCAATAGATTTTTATAGAGACCTGAAATTATTGATTAAGGAGGATATGGAAGGACATGGATTCTAAAAGATTTGTAAGATATTCTTTTCTCATATTTTGTTTATTATGGATAATAATTTTAATTGCAGATATTATTTTTATTATGCATGGTAAAAGCATTTGCCCAACTAATGCATGTAAAGTTGCAGAAACATACGTAATTGGTGGGAAAAATATATTTCAAATAGCTGGAATTATATTTTTAACTTCATTGTTTATATTATTTTTTCTTTATGTTAAAAAAAATCTAGCTATATTTGAAAATCTTTTGTATTTGTCGATTTTATCTGCCTTGTCCTTTGATGGAGTATTAATAGGTTATTTATATAAAATGCATACTTTTTGTATTTTATGTATTGCATTTGCTTTTTCTCTTATTTTAATACTTACATTATTTTCTATCTATGTAAATAAAAAGAATTTTATATTATTGGGACTGGGTATTTGGATATCCAGTTTTATTGCTCTAAATCTTTTAAAATTCGATGTAACTACAATCAAACCTCCTACTATAAATTCCAGTGTAATGATCCACGTAAAAGCAAAAAATAAACCAGATTATCGTGCTGACTTATTTGTTAGTTTACATTGTATTCACTGTTTTGATGTATTGTATAACTTAGCCAAGCAAAAGACCTTTGATAATATAGAATGGAGGATACACTTTTTAGGAGGGACAAAGGAAGATATAATGAGGATATCCCACATATTAAAGGATCCCAATCTAAATAAAGATCCATTTGGAACCATAATAAAATTCATCTTAGCAAAGAAAATAAAAGAGATAGAGCCATTAGAAGGGGTCAAAAGAAAGCTTAATGAGTCAAGAAAATATTTTGTTTACAAAGGATTTGCAGGAATTCCTGTGCTCATTGTAAGAAGTGGTTGGTATGAAATCAAAGTTCTGGGTGATAAAAATATTGGAAGGTTTTTACTGGAAAAAGGAATAGTTGATAAATGGTATTTGATACGAGCAAAGTAGGGCACTGGATTGATAGTCTCATGTTAAATGGGTCCTCTCCATAAAGAGGGTCTTTCTCTGTCAGGCAATATCTCAAGCTCATCTACCACCGCTTTCTTGCACACCTGAATCTTCACTGGGGTCAGACTTTCTTTTGCCTTTGAATAACTTATAATTACCTTTGCAGCAGATAATATCAATTCATTTGGCCATGAGGAGTTTTCAGATCTACCAATCCCTATAGGACCTGGTATATTGGAGAGCTTAAATACAAAGTCTGATTCTTTGGCGAGCTTGAGCAACTCTAGATTTTCTCTGTGATTTCTTCCCACAATGAGCCAATATTTATCTGACCAAAATTGCCTGCCGTATTTTGCAAACAGAAAATCTTCTGATGTGAGATTTAGCTTGTTATCTATAATCGGCTTAAATCGTCTGGCCATTTCTGGATCTGTTAATAGACAACCACCAGCTGGTGTTGGAATTTTCTTTATGTTGAATTTCTTTGCCAATTCAAGTTGTTTTTTTCTGGATCTGCCCTGAAGATCAAGCAATTTAGATCTATCAACAATACCTTGTTCTTCTACCTTAGTTGGTGGAAGATTTTTGGCACAAAGGGGTCTTAAGAGGATGTCCTTTGTATTGGATTCACGAATAATTGTATTCATAGAATCCTTTCTCTGGGACATTGGCCTTTGTCCAACTACTTCACCTGTGATAATGAATTTTGCTTTAAATAAGGGCATAAGTTGTTTTGCTCTTTTTAACATATATATTTTGCAATCTATACAAGGATTTAGGCCTTTTCCATAGCCATATCTGGGATTTTTTATTATCTCAAAGTACTCCTCACCAATGTAAATTGGCAGGATATCTATGTTGTATTCTTGTTCCCAACAAGAAGTTTTTTCAACATTTCCAAAAAATGGAGAAAAAAAATGAATACCAATCACATCAAGCCCTTGGTTCTGGATTAATTTTGCAGCTAAAATTGAATCAAGACCCCCTGAAAACAGGGACAGGGCCATGTAGTTGGATTTAAGTCTTTTTTCAGGGTAAATTATGTGATTCATGTTTTTCGTATCTATAATTTTGCCCTAAAAAAGGCAAGGTCTAACTCAAAATCTGGATTTGTCAAAATTGTGGCAGCTCCACTTAAAATGTTGCCCTATTAAACTCCTTTTGTTATAGACAAAGGCTATGTTTTATGTTCTAGGTTCTATGTTCCAGGTTCTACGTTGAACATTGAACTCAGAACGTTGAAAAATGAAAAAAATCAAATTTTATGGAGTTCAACCCATGGCAAAAAATACAGATCCCTCTGTTATGAGGAAGGAAGCTTTAAAAACTGCCCTGTCTACCATAGAAAAGAAATATGGGCAGGGTTCAGTTATGTATCTCTCAGATGAGGCCCATCAGAAGGTACCTGTAATACCTACAGGGTCAATAGGCCTTGATCTGGCTTTAGGTATTGGTGGAATCCCAAGGGGTAGGGTGATTGAAATATATGGGCCTGAGTCTTCAGGTAAGACCACCTTGGCCCTGCAAATTTTAGCAGAGGCACAAAAAAAAGGCGGTATGGGTGCGTTTATAGATGCAGAACATGCCCTGGATGTTAATTATGCCAAGAGAATAGGGGTAAATACTGAGGATTTGCTCATTTCACAGCCTGATTATGGTGAACAGGCCCTGGAGATATGTGACTTGTTGGTCAGGTCTGGTGCCCTGGATGTAATTGTAATAGATTCAGTTGCAGCCTTAATTCCCCAGGCCGAGTTGGAAGGAAATATGGGTGAGTCACAGGTAGGGAGCCAGGCCAGGCTCATGTCCCATGCAATGAGAAAATTGACAGGCTCAATCCATAGGTCTAAAACAGCAGTTATTTTTATAAATCAAATAAGGATGAAGATTGGCATGGGCGGTTTTGGATATGGCTCTCCAGAGACCACAACTGGCGGTAATGCGCTAAAATTTTATTCTTCTGTGAGGATGGACATTAGAAAGATCCAGACCTTAAAGGATAAAGACGAGGTCTATGGAAATAGGGTAAGGGTAAAGGTGGTGAAAAACAAGCTCGCACCACCTTTTAGAGAGGCTGTATTTGATATCTTGTACGGTCTTGGAATTTCAAAGGAAGGAGAGCTAATAGACCTTGGTGTAGAACACGGAATCATTGAAAAAAGTGGTTCATGGTATGCCTTTGGCAATGAGAGACTTGGGCAGGGAAAAGAAAATGTAAGGGCATATCTTCAGGAAAACAAAGATATAAGACAAAAAATAGAAGATGCCTTAAAATCAGCCCTTGGACTGGTTGATGCAGATGAACAAAAAAAGGTAGAAGAAAAACCCAAGGATGAGGGTTAATCAAAGATGGGTTAATTGGAAACAGAAAATTTTTTGCATTTCTGTTTAAAAACATAAGGAGTAGGGGAATTGATTACGTCAAAGGAAATACGCAAGAGTTTTTTGGATTTTTTTAAAAAAAATGGACATACAGTGGTGCCATCATCGTCTCTGGTTCCTTTAGATGATCCAACGCTTTTGTTTACAAATGCAGGTATGGTGCAATTTAAAAAGGTCTTTTTAGGGCAGGAAAAAAGGCCATACAAAAGGGCCACAACAGCACAGAAATGTTTAAGAGTAGGCGGAAAACACAATGACTTAGAAAATGTTGGCAGGACCAGGCGACATCACACCTTCTTTGAGATGCTGGGAAACTTTTCCTTTGGAGATTATTTTAAAGAACAAGCAATCTGGTTTGCCTGGACCTTTCTAACTAAAGAGCTAGGGCTGCCTAAGGAAAGGCTGTATGTTACAGTATATAAAGATGACGATGAAGCAGCAAACCTATGGAAAAAAATAGCAAATATTCCAGATTCAAGGATATATAGACTGGGAGAAAAGGACAATTTCTGGGCAATGGGAGATACTGGTCCATGTGGCCCTTGTTCTGAAATATTGGTTGATCAAGGAGAAGAGATGGCCTGTGGCCCTAATTGTGAGATAGGGGTTTGTGATTGTGACAGGTATCTTGAAGTGTGGAATTTGGTATTTATGCAGTATAACAGGGATGAGTCTGGAAATCTTACGCCCTTGCCAAAACCCAGCATAGATACAGGTATGGGACTTGAGCGTATAAGCGCAATATGTCAGGGTGTACATTCAAATTTTGATACAGATTTGTTCAAAGGACTCATAGAATTTACATGTTCCCTGGCAAATGTCTCCTATGGTGAGAATGAAGATATTGATACAGCCCTAAGGGTTATTGCAGACCACACAAGGGCAATTTCATTTATGGTGGCAGATGGGATTTTGCCTTCAAATGAAGGCAGGGGATATATTTTAAGGAGGCTTATTAGGCGTGCTTTTAGATTTGGAAGATTTTTAAAACTAAATGATCCATTCCTGGCCAAAGTAGCTGAAAAATTGACCAGCGAGATGGGAGATATATATCCAGAAATAAAAGAACATTTAGATTTCACTAAAAAAGTAGTTACTTCTGAAGAAGAGAATTTTAGTAAGACCTTAGATAGAGGACTTGGCATACTTCAAGAAGAACTCAATAAATTAAAGGCCAAAGGAATCTCAAAAGTCCCTGGCTCTGTTGTGTTTAAACTATACGACACCTATGGCTTTCCAATTGACATTGTAAGGGACATAGGAGGAAAACAGGGTTTTTTTGTGGATGAAGAGGGATTTGAAAATTATATGAGGGAGCAAAGGGAAAGGTCTAAGGCAAGCTGGGCAGGTGCTTCACAAAAAGACTTTGGCTCTCTTTTTGATGCAGTAATAGCTAAAGGAATTTCATGTAATTTCACAGGCTATGAAAAATTAAAAGATGTTGGCCAGGTGGTATCTATTTTGTCTTTAGATGGAGAAGAGAAAAGGAGTTTAAATCAAGGTGAAGATGGCTTTGTAATATTTGATAAAACTCCATTTTATGGGGAATCTGGTGGACAGGTTGGTGATAAGGGAAAAATTTTAGGTGATGGATTTGACGCAGAAGTTGTAGATACGTTAAAGCCTACTCAGGAAATAATTGTACATAAGGTTTTAGTTAAAAAGGGAAAGATTTCTATATCAGATTCTGCAGAACTCATAGTAGATAGTGAACTTAGAAAAGCAACAGCTAGAAATCACACATGTACCCACCTTTTGCACGCTGCTTTGAGGTCAGTTTTAGGAGAGCATGTAAAGCAGTCTGGATCATATGTTGCGCCAGATAGACTGCGCTTTGATTTTTCTCATATTAAGGCATTAACTAGAGATGAGATTTCAAAGATAGAAGAGCTGGTAAATAAATGGATTATGGATAATAGAGACGTAGTTGTTAATATCATGCCCTATGATGAAGCAAAGAAAATAGGAGCCATTGGTCTTTTTGAAGAAAAGTACGGGGCAAATGTAAGGGTAGTGGAAATTGAAGGAGTTTCCAAAGAGCTTTGCGGAGGTACCCATCTAAACGCAACTGGAGAGGCCGGGAGTTTTTACATTGTACATGAAACATCTGTTGCGGCAGGTATTAGGAGGATAGAAGCAGTAGTTGGAACAAATGCAGTTTCATATGTAAGGAATTTAAGGGATGTGTTGGGCTTTCTTTCAGAACATCTAAAGGCCCCTTACGATAAATTAAAGGACAAGGTAATTGGTCTCCAAGAGGAGGTAAAAAAACTTACAAAACAAAAGGAAGAATTGGCGAAAAAGACTCTATTTTCTGGAAGTGGTGATATCTTAGATGAAGTAGAGCA
>NZ_JBMYBT010000066.1:0-30440 GCF_053993635.1 Desulfothermus sp.
GATATAGGCCGCAGTTTTATTTTAGGACAACGGATGTGACAGGAGTGATAAAGCTAGAAGAGGGAGTAGAGATGGTGATGCCAGGTGACAATGCGCAATTTGAGGTAGAGTTGATAACGCCTATAGCCATGGAGAAGGGACTTAGGTTTGCAATAAGAGAAGGTGGAAGGACTGTTGGGGCAGGTGTAGTTTCGGAGATAATTGAATAGGAGTGTGGACCATGGTGAACATGCAAAGCGATAGGATAAGGATAAAACTAAAGGCTTATGATTATAGAATTTTGGACAAGGCAGTCCAAGAAATAGTAGAATCTGCTAGAAACACCGGAGCTGCTGTAGCAGGTCCTATACCGCTGCCAACACGGATCCATAAGATTACTGTGAACAGATCAGTTCATGTTAATAAAAAATCTAGGGAACAGTTTGAGATCAGGATACATAAGAGATTGCTTGATATTTTAGAGCCTACACAGCAAACCGTGGATGCCCTAGGCAAACTCAGTTTGCCAGCCGGTGTTGATGTAGAGATCAAGCTATAATGTGGCTAATCATGTAGAGGGGTTATTTATGAAGGGATTAGGATTAATAGGAAAAAAACTTGGCATGACGACAATATTTGCTCGTGACGGAAGGAAGGTTCCAGTAACTGTCCTTAAGGTGGGTCCTTGTCCAATTATTCAGATAAAAACTAAGGATAAAGATGGTTATGAGGCCCTTCAATTGGGTTTTGAGCCGGTCAAGGAGAAAAAAGTTAATAGGCCATTGAAAGGGCATCAACAGAAGGCTGGAAAGGGTTTTTATAGGTTTTTGAGGGAATTTAGAGTTGAGAACCTGGAAGGGTATGAGCTTGGACAAGAACTTACTGTAGATTTATTCACAGTTGGTGAGAAGGTAAAGATTACAGGGATTTCTAAAGGGCGGGGTTTTGCTGGAGTAATGAAGAGATGGAATTTTGGAGGGTCTCCTGATTCCCATGGACATCATAAAGTACATAGGACCCCGGGATCAATTGGACAGTGTGCAGATCCATCACGGGTATTTAAAGGGAAAAAAATGCCTGGACACATGGGTAATGTTCAGCACACTTATAAGAATATTGAAATTTTGGATGTAAGGCACGAAGACGGTCTAATATTGGTTAAGGGTCAGGTGCCAGGAGCAAAAAATTCAATTGTATACATCCGAAAGCAGAGTTGAGGTGGATAAAATGACAGTGGTAAATATATATGATCAAGAAAAAAAAGTTGTGGGAGAAATCGACCTTCCAGATAACATATTTAATGTTGAGGTAAAGCCTGGTATTTTAAATTTTGTGGTAAAGGCACATTTGTCTGCAAAACGTGTGGGAACTGCTTCTGTGAAAACTAGGTCAACAATTAGAGGCGGTGGGAAAAAGCCCTGGAGACAAAAAGGTACAGGTAGGGCAAGAGTTGGTTCAATTAGGTCCCCACTCTGGGTTGGAGGTGCTGTATCGCACGGACCAAAACCAAGGGACTATTCTTTTAAGGTGAATAAGAAAGTAAAAAGGCTTGCCATGAGGATGGCACTGAGCTCGAAGGTTAAGAATAATGAATTGCTAGTACTTGACAAGTTAGAAGTGACTGAACCTAAGACCAGGGAACTTGTTAAGATAAAAAAGAATCTGGATGTAAAAAAAGCCTTGATTGTTTTACCTAAACACGATAAGAACATCTTTCTTTCAGGAAGGAATTTGGCCGACATCAAGTTAATGTTGGATAAGGATATAAATGTTTATGACATCTTAAAATATGACACATTGGTAATTACTCCAGAGGTTGTAGAAAATATTAAGCAAAGGTTGGCATAGCCATGGATTACACAAAAGTTTTAATTAAGCCTTTAATAACAGAAAAAACAACTTTCTTAAAGGATCAAGGTAATCAGGTTGCCTTTATTGTTGATAGAAAGGCCAATAAGATTGACATACAAAGGGCAGTTGAGCGTGCATTTAAAGTGAAGGTTGAGAAGGTTAGGATAGTGAATAAGAAGCCACGGATTAAAAAGCGTTTTGGTAGGGTCGTTGGTAAGGTAAGTGGGTATAAAAAGGCGTATGTTCAACTTGCGCCAGGTGAAAAAATAGATTTTTTTGAAGGTGTATAATTATGGGTATTAGAGTACTAAAGCCAACATCGCCAGGTAGACGCGGTCAGACAGTTTCAGATTTCTCAGAGATTACCAAAACAAAGCCCGAAAAGAGTTTAGTAATAGGTTTACGTCAGAGTAGTGGACGCAACTGTTATGGTCGCATCACTAGTAGAAGAAGGGGGGGCGGCCATAAGCGTCGTTATAGAATTATTGATTTTAAAAGGAATAAGTTAGATGTGCCAGCCAAGGTGGCAGCTATAGAATACGATCCAAACAGGTCTGCAAGAATTGCCCTGCTTCACTATGTAGATGGAGAAAAAAGATATATTATAGCTCCTAAGGATCTGTCTGTAGGCGATACTATTGTAGCCAGTGAGAAAGCGGATATCAAGGTGGGCAATGCAATGCCGCTTTACAGTATTCCCAATGGAACTATTGTACATAACATAGAGCTGCATCCAGGTAGAGGGGGTCAGCTTTGTAGAGCTGCTGGCACCTACGCTCAGATAATTGATAAAGAAGATAAATATGTTATGTTGAGGCTGCCTTCTGGGGAAATCAGGAAGGTTTTGGCCAAATGTTTTGCCACCATAGGTCAGGTTGGTAACATAGATCACGAAAATATAAAAATTGGTAAGGCAGGAAGAAACAGATATCTGAATAGGCGGCCCAAGGTGCGTGGTGTAGCAATGAACCCAATTGATCATCCTCACGGTGGTGGTGAAGGTAAGACCTCAGGTGGAAGACACCCTGTAACTCCGTGGGGAGTGCCTACAAAGGGTTATAAGACTCGCAAAAAGAACAAGTACTCAGATAAATTAATAGTAAAAAGAAGAAAATAGTGAGAGAGGTACCTTATGCCAAGATCATTAAAAAAAGGGCCTTTTGTAGATGAGCATCTCCTAAAAAAGGTTAAAAAGGCAAAAGAGACCAAGGATAGGTCGGTAATAAAGACGTGGTCCAGGAGATCCACTGTACTCCCTGAAATGGTGGGTCTGACCTTCGCAGTTCATAATGGGAAGAAGTTTATTCCAGTGTTTGTAACAGAAAATATGGTTGGTCATAAATTGGGGGAGTTTGCTCCGACCAGGACGTTTCATGGCCACGCTGGCGATAAGAAAAGTAAGGTCAAGGGTAAAAAGTAATAAAAGAGGTTTGTTATGGAGGCAAAAGCTACGCTAAAGTTCGTTCGGATATCACCTAGAAAGGCCAGGCTGGTAGCAAAAAATGTAAAGAATATGCCTGTAGAAAAGGCATTAGATATTTTGCAGTTTACACCTAAAAAAGCTGCAAGGATTATCTACAAGGTAATGTATTCAGCTCTGTCAAATGCTGAAAATAATTATTCAATGGATGTGGACAGACTGTATGTAAAGAATATTTTGGTAAATGAAGGTCCAATGTGGAAGAGAATAAGGCCAAGGGCTATGGGCAGGGCTACCAGAATATTAAAGAGGACTAGTCATATAACAGTTATTCTTGATGAAGAGTAGGAGGAGAGGGCATTGGGTCAAAAAGTACATCCATACGGGTTTAGATTAGGATATACCAAGAATTGGTTGTCTAGATGGTATAGTAAAAAGGATTACGCAAGGTTTGTTTATGAAGACAAGCAACTAAGAAAATTTATTAAACAGAAGCTTTACCACGCAGGAATTTCCAAGATAGAAATTGAAAGGGCTGCTGAAAAGGTCAGGGTTATAATTCATACAGCGAGACCTGGAATTGTTATAGGGAGGAAAGGCGTTGAGATCGAGAAACTGAGGAATGAGCTTAAAAGGAAATTTAATGGCGAGTTCATATTGGAAGTTGTTGAGGTTCGACGTCCTGAGATAGATGCACAACTGGTAGCTGAGAATGTTGCCCTTCAACTAGAAAGAAGGGTCGCATTTAGGCGAGCTATGAAGAGGGCAATCAGTCTGGCGTTAAAATTTGGGGCCAAAGGGATAAAAATCGCATGTTCTGGTAGATTGGGTGGAGCAGAAATTGCCAGGACTGAGTGGTTTAGGGAAGGTAGGGTTCCGTTACATACTCTCAGAGCAGATATAGATTATGGATTTGCAACAGCATTAACTACTTACGGAATAATAGGCGTAAAGGTGTGGATATTTAAAGGCGAAATTTTAGATGAGGTAAAAACTGATGCTTAGTCCAAAAAAGGTAAAATATAGGAAACAACATAGGGGATTTACTAGAGGCAAGGCCTACAGAGGTTGTAGAGTCAATTTTGGAGACATAGGGCTCAAGGCATGTGAACATGGCAGGTTGACCGCTCAACAAATAGAGGCTGCCCGTGTAGCTATTATGAGAAGTCTTAAGCGTGGTGGAAAGGTTTACATAAGAATTTTTCCAGATAAGCCAGTTACAGAGAAACCAGCTGAAACCCGAATGGGAAAAGGGAAAGGTTCTCCTTCTGGATGGGTGGCCTTGGTTAAGCCTGGGCGCATCTTATTTGAAATTGCCGGTGTTGATATTGCCAGGGCAAAGGAGGCACTGGTTCGTGCTTCATATAAATTGCCTATAAGGACAAAAATTGAGGAAAAGGGGTTGTAGTGATGGATGCGGCTAAATTAAGGGAGATGGAAATATCAGAGTTACATAATAAGTTGGCAGGATACAGAGAAGAGTTGTTTAAGTTGAGGTTTCAGCACTCAATAGGTCAGTTAAAGAATACAGCCAGGATACCACAAGTTAAGAGGACCATAGCAAGAATTTTAACTATCATGCGGGAAAAGCAATTGGAGACAAAGGATGGAAGGAGCAAGGAAGTCAAATAAGGGAAATAAAAGGGTGCTTACTGGTATAGTGGTAAGCAATAAACCAGATAAGACCATTGTTGTTAGATGTGAGACAATGGTAAAACATCCCCTATATAAAAAATTTATTAGGAAGAGAAAGAAATTCATGGCCCATGACCCAAGAAATGAGTGTGGTATGGGTGATAAAGTCCAGATTATAGAAAGTAGGCCACTTAGCAGGCGGAAGCGCTGGAGGCTACTCAAGATATTGGAAAAAGCGGTTTAGGAGGATAAGGCCATGATTCAGGTTGAGAGCAAATTGGATGTAGCAGATAACTCAGGGGCTAAAATTGTAAAGTGTATAAAAGTGCTTGGGGGAAGTAAAAAAAGATACGCCACTATCGGCGACTTAATAGTAGTCTCAGTTCAGGAGGCTATACCCCATTCTAAGGTAAAAAAAGGAGAGATTTACCGGGCCGTGGTTGTAAGGACCAAAAAGGAAGTTGGAAGGCCTAATGGGTCATATATCAAATTCGATACAAATTCTGCAGTCTTGTTGAATAAAAATATGGAGCCCATAGGAACCCGTATATTTGGACCAGTAGCCAGGGAGCTGAGAGACAAGAGATTTATGAGGATTGTATCATTAGCCCCAGAAGTACTATAGAGGTGGGTCAGTATGAATAGGAAGTATAAAATTAAAGTAAATGATAAAGTGATGGTAATTTGTGGAAAAGATAGAGGTAAAGTCGGTACAGTAAAAAAAATATTGAAAAAAAAGGAAAAGGTAATAGTTGATCAGGTAAATATTGTGAAAAGGCACATGAAGGGAAATCCATATACAGGGCAAGCAGGAGGGATTGTAGAGAAGGAAGCACCCATTCATATATCAAATGTTATGTTATTTTGTGAGTCATGTGCAAAGCCTACAAGAGTTGGATATAAATTTACTGAGGATGGAAAGAAGCTTAGATATTGTAAGAAATGCAAAGAGATTCTTGATTAACAAAGGGTAGGACTATGAACCGTTTAGAAAAGATATACAAAGAAAATGTAGTACCCAAATTAATGGATGAATTTGGATATAAAAATATAATGGAAGTTCCAAGGTTGAAGTTAATTTCCTTGAATATGGGTTTAGGTGAGGGAGCCCATGAGAATAAAATAATTCAGGATGGAATAAAGGAATTGACATTAATAGCTGGACAAAAAGCAGTACCTACCAGAGCAAAAAAGTCAATAGCAGCATTTAAGGTCAGGCAGGGCATGCCAGTTGGATGTCGGGTTACTCTCAGAAAAGAAAGGATGTGGGCATTTTTCGACAAATTAATTAATTTTGCTATTCCCAGGATAAGGGATTTTAGAGGGTTGCCTGATAGAGGTTTTGATGGTCGTGGAAATTATACGTTGGGAATCCGTGAGCACACGATATTTCCTGACATACCCATAGACATAGTTGACCGTGTAAAAGGTATGAATGTGACCATAGTAACTACTGCCAAGACCGATAAAGAAGGCAAGGCCTTGTTAAAGTTAATGGGAATGCCGTTTGTTAAGTAAAGGAGGGAAAATTGGCTAGAAAGGCACTAATGGTAAAGGCTCAAAGAAAGCCCAAGTTTAAGGTCAGGAAGTATAACAGATGTCCTTTGTGTGGAAGGCCAAGGGCCTTTTTAAGAAAATTTGGTGTTTGTAGAATATGTTTTAGAACCATGGCTTTATCAGGTGAACTTCCTGGGGTCCGCAAATCAAGTTGGTAAGGAGCGTGTTATGGGAATGACAGATCCAATAGCAGATATGTTAAGCCGTATTAGAAATGCTCACATGGCGCTTCACAAACAGGTAAAAATTCCTGCGTCCAAGATGAAGATGGCCATTTTGGGGATATTGAAGAGAGAAGGGTACATAGAGGACTTTAAGCAAGAGGGACGTGATATAATTGTGAAATTAAAATATGTAAAAGGTAGGCCAGCTATAACTGATTTACAAAAGATTAGTAAACCAGGACGCAGGATATACGTGGGAGTTGATGAGATACCCCAAGTGCAAAACGGATTGGGAATTTGTATTTTGTCCACATCTCGGGGTGTCTTAGAAGGTAGTGAAGCTAAAAAACAAAGAGTAGGCGGAGAGCTTGTTTGTAAAATATGGTAAGGTGGGTAATATGTCTAGAATAGGTAAAACACCAATAAAAATTCCAGAAAAAGTAAGCGTCACGTTTAAGGAACATGAGATCGAGGTGAAGGGTCCTAAGGGGCTTATTGTTTTGGATAGAAGCGATTTGATTGAATATGTCCAAGAAGGGGATACAATTTTTGTTAAGAGAAAGAATGACACGAGAAAAGCAAGGGAACAACACGGTCTTAGACGCACTTTGCTAGCCAATGCAATAGAGGGTGTTAGCAAAGGATTTGAAAAAGGTCTTGAAATTGTAGGTGTGGGATACAGGGCTGAAGTTAAGGGGAAGAAATTGGTTCTAAATGTAGGTTATTCTAATCCCAAAGAATTTCCTTTGCCTGAAGGGATTTCAGCAAAGGTTGAAGGAAACAAAATTTTTATTTCAGGAATTGATAAGCAGCTAGTTGGCGAGGTTGCTGCCCAGATTAGGAGGATTAGACCTCCAGAGCCCTATAAGGGGAAGGGCATAAAATATATTAATGAACAGATTCTACGAAAGGCTGGAAAATCCGCTAAGGCGTAGGGGTGGAAGTTATGAAATTAAGTAGGAACGAACTAAGAAAGAAGAGAAAAATAAGGATTAGAAAAAAGATCTTTGGTACACCACAGAGACCAAGGTTGGTAGTTTTTAGGTCTAATAAACATATTTACGCACAGGTGATAGATGATAGCAAGGGTCACACTATAGCTGCCTACTCCAGCTTAAATTTAGGAGAAAAAGTTAATCTTAATAAGGAAACTGCAAAAAAGGTTGGAATGGAGATAGCTAAAATCGCCCTTGAAAAGGGTGTACAAAAGGTGGTGTTTGATAGAAACGGATATATATACCATGGTAGAGTCAAGGCTCTAGCTGATGGGGCCAGAGAAGGTGGGCTAAATTTTTAAATTTGAGGTGGTATATGAGCACAGTAAATGAAATTGGTCTAATAGAGAAGATAGTTCATTTAAATAGAGTATCAAAGGTTGTTAAGGGTGGTAAAAACTTTAAATTTACAGCGCTGGTAGTTGTAGGTGATGGAAACGGTAAGGTAGGATATGGATATGGTAAAGCCAATCAGGTGCCAGATGCTATTGTAAAGGCCACTGAAAGAGCAAAGAAGAATATGATAGAGGTTCCTGTAATAGAAGGAACTATTCCTTATCAGGTAATTGGTGAATTTGGTGCTGCTAGGGTGTTATTAAAGCCTGCGGTTAAAGGTACTGGAATTATAGCTGGTGGACCCGTAAGGGCGATTATGGAGGCTGCAGGCGTGACAGATGTATTAAGTAAGGCTATTGGGTCAAGGAATCCAATAAATGTAATTAAAGCCACAATCATGGGTATAAATATGCTGCGTTCCCCTGAAGAGGTTTCAGAAATAAGGGGAAAAAGTTTATCAATTGGTACTTAGGGGGTAAGCTCATATGAAGGTGAAGTTAATAAGGAGTAAAATTGGGTGTAATCCTAAGCAACGAAAAACCTTGCAGGCCTTGGGCCTTAGAAAAATAAATCAAGTAAAGGAATTACCAGATAATCCTGCAATTGCTGGAATGATAAATAAGGTCAAACATTTAGTAGAGGTGGTGGAGAAATGAAATTACATGAGCTAAAGCCATTTCCTGGTGAATTAAAGCATAAGAAAAGGATTGGCCGCGGCCCAGCCAGTGGTCAGGGATGCACAGCAGGGAAGGGTAATAAGGGACAGAACGCCAGGGCTGGAAAAGGACCAGCTCCAATGTTTGAAGGTGGGCAGATGCCCCTTGTGAGGAGACTGCCCAAGAGGGGATTTAAAAATTATCCCTTCAGAGTTGAGTATAATGTTATTAATTTGGATTTTCTTGAAAAGAAATTTAAGGATAAGGATGAAATAACCTTAGATGACTTATATAAATTTTGTAAAAAAAATAGGCCAATAAAGATATTAGGTAGGGGAGAGATAAACAAGGCATATAAAATCTGGGCGCACAAATTTAGTAAAAGTGCCTTGGAAAAAATAAAAAATGCAGGTGGTGAAGCCAAGGTTCTGGAGGGGTAGGTAGGTGATACCGCAACTGGAGAATGTCACTTTTTCAAAGGAGTTGACCCGAAGGATTTTAATAACCTTAGGGTTGCTTATAGTATACAGGTTAGGAATTCACGTACCAGTTCCGGGAATTAATACAGGTGCAATAGCTGATTTTTTTGCATCTGCTCAGAATACTTTATTTGGGCTCTTTGATATGTTTGCTGGCGGGGGGCTTAGTAAATTTTCTGTTTTTGCCCTGGGTATTATGCCCTATATATCTGCAGCAATTATAATGGAACTTTTAGTGGTAGTGAGTCCCGAGCTTGAGAGGTTAAAAAAAGAAGAGGGTGAAGCAGGAAGGAGAAAAATAACTCAATATACTAGATATGGAACTGTATTAATAACCCTTATACAGGGAACAGGGATAGCCTACGGGCTTCAAAAGATGACCAGTCCTGCAGGTGTGCCAGTTGTACCTCATCCTGGGATTACTTTTATTTTAGTGACTGTTATAACCCTTACCACCGGGACGGTTTTTCTAATGTGGTTAGGGGAACAAATTACTGCCAGGGGAATAGGAAATGGAGTATCGCTTATAATATTTGCTGGAATAGTAGCAAGGATTCCAGGTGCTATTACAAAAACAGTCAAGCTGCTTCAGACTGGGGAGCTGAGTTTATTTATGTTACTTATATTGCTGGCAGTTATGGTAGGTGTTCTGGCATTTATATGTTTTATAGAGACAGCACAGCGAAGAATACCTATTAATTATGCTAAGCGTATGGTTGGAAGACGTATGTATGGGGGGCAGAGTTCCCACTTGCCATTGAGAATAAATACAGCAGGAGTAATTCCGCCTATATTTGCCTCTTCTATCCTTATGTTCCCAGCAACAATAGCTAATTTTTCACAAGTAGAATTTTTGCATCAATTGTCAGTTTATTTTAGACCAGGCTCTATGTTATATACCGTTCTTTACGTAGGGCTAATTATATTTTTCTGCTTTTTTTATACTGCGATAATATTTGATCCAAAGGATATTGCAGAAAATTTAAAAAAGCAGGGCGCTTTTATTCCAGGAATAAGACCTGGAAAGCATACCAAGGAATACATTGACAAGGTATTAACAAGGCTTACTTTTTGGGGTTCCCTTTATGTCTCGGCAGTGTGTGTGCTGCCGATGATTTTAATATATAAGATGCATGTACCTTTTTATTTTGGTGGGACTGCGCTTTTGATAGTGGTTGGTGTAGCGATAGATACTATGACACAAATACAATCTCATTTGATATCCCAACAATATGAAGGATTATTAAAGAAAGCCAGGATCAAAGGTAGAATATAACTTTAAGGAGATGATTATGAAAGTGAGACCTTCAGTAAAAAAAATGTGCAGTAAATGCAAAATAATTAGAAGAAAGGGTATAGTACGTGTCATATGTGAAAATCCCAAACATAAGCAAAGACAAGGATAAATTGGAGGACTAAAGTGGTAAGGATTGCAAGTGTAGATTTACCAAAGAATAAGAGACTTGACATAGCATTGACTTACATATACGGAATAGGCCGCTCCAGCGCCGTAAAAATTTTGGAAGCAGTGGGGGTGGATTGGACCAAGAAGACTGATGATCTTACTGCAGAAGAAGTGAATGCCATAAGAAAGGAGATAGAGCAAAATTACAAAGTTGAAGGAGATCTTCGCAGGGAGATCACGGCAAACATAAAAAGGCTAATGGAGATTAATTGTTATAGGGGAATCAGACATAAGAGACATCTTCCTGTTAGAGGACAGAGGACCCACACAAATGCTAGGACTAGAAAAGGTCCTAGGAGAGCAATTATTGGTAAAAGAAAGAAATAAAATTGGAGTGAAGAGATATGGCAAAAGCTAAGCGCGGTGGCAAAAGAAAAGAAAAAAAGAATATCCCAACTGGCTATGCCCACATTAAGACTACTTTTAACAATACCATAATTACTTTTACTGATCCAAAGGGTAATGTGGTGAGCTGGGCGAGTGCTGGATCATGCGGTTTTAAGGGGTCAAAAAAAGGAACTCCATATGCTGCTCAAGTTGCTGCACAAAAGGCGGCAAAACAGGCAATGGAACATGGAATGAGGAGTGTGGGCATATTTGTAAAAGGTCCGGGAGCAGGTAGGGAATCCGCTATGAGGGCCATTCACAATGAGGGATTTAAGATAACCTTTATCAGAGATGTAACCCCAATACCACACAATGGATGTAGACCACCAAAACGTAGAAGAGTTTAAGGGAAAAAAATTAGGAGGATGGAGCCTTGGCAAGATATACTGGACCAAAATGTAGGTTGTGTAGAAGAGAGGGTACCAAATTATTTTTGAGAGGGGACAGGTGTTATACAGATAAATGCGCATATGAGCGTAGACCTTATGCACCTGGTCAACACGGAAGGCGAAGAAAAAAATCCAGTAACTATGAAATACAACTTAGAGAAAAACAGAAAGTAAGAAGGCTTTATGGAATTTTAGAAAAACAGTTTCGTAAATATTTTGAAATAGCAGAAGCAAAAAAGGGTGTAACAGGAACCAACTTGCTAAGAATTTTGGAGTTGCGACTAGACAATGTAGTATATCGTTTGGGATTTGCCAATTCAAGGAATCAGGCGAGACAATTAGTCAAGCATGGACATTTTTTAGTCAATGGAAGAAAGGTTGACATCCCTTCGTATCAGGTAAAGGTAAATGATGTAGTAGAGGTAAGGGAGAAGAGTAGGAAAATACCAATAATTCAGGAAGCACAGGAAGTGGTGGCTAGGAGGGGAGTACCTCAGTGGCTAGAATTAGATGCTGCAAATTTTAAAGGAATAGTAAAAGCTCTGCCTGAAAGAGAGGATATAACATTTCCTATCAATGAGAACCTCATTGTTGAGTTGTATTCCAAATAACAAAATATAATTGGGTTAGGTATTATGATAATAAAGGAACAAGGCAGGATCATAAACGCTAGAAATTGGGGTGAATTGGTAAAACCAAAGAAGATTGTGAAGGATCCTGACTCAAACGAGTTTTATGGAAAATTTACAGTAGAACCCCTGGAGAGGGGTTATGGCACTACATTGGGAAATTCGCTTCGTAGAGTGTTACTATCATCCTTGCAAGGAGCTGTAATAGTAGCTGCCAGGATCGATGGTGTGTATCATGAATTTACATCTCTACCAGGCGTAATGGAGGATGTTACTGAAATTATTTTGAATTTAAAAAAAGTTAGATTTTACATGGATACTGATGAGCCTCAAAGGCTCACACTTTATGCAAATAAGAAAGGAGAAATAAGGGCTTCTAATATCGAAGAAAATAACCATGTAAAGGTATTAAATCCTGATCAGCACATAGCAACTCTTACAGAGGATAGAGAGTTTCGTATGGAATTAGAAGTGAGGATGGGTAAAGGATATGTTCCAGCGGAAATGCAGGAAATTCCAAGCGAAATAGGTACTATAATTCTCGATGCTAACTTTTCTCCAATTAGGAAAGTGGCGTACACCGTTGAACAAGCACGTGTTGGTCAGATGACAAACTATGATAAATTAATCATAGAAATCTGGACAGATGGGTCTGTTAGTCCAGAGGACAGTCTAGCTTATTCTGCTAAGATATTAAAAGAACAGCTCGATATTTTTATTAATTTTGATGAAAATATAGGTACAGAGGAAGAGGAAGAGAGAGAAGAAGAAGAAATAAATCCAAATCTCTTTAAGACAATAGAGGAATTAGAGCTTCCTGTAAGGGCTAGTAATTGTTTGAAAAAAGCCAATATTCATTATGTTGGTGAATTAGTACAAAAAACTGAGGCAGAGTTACTTAAGGCAAAAAATTTTGGAAAAAAATCTTTGGATGATATATTAAAGGTCCTTCATGATATGGGTTTGGATTTAGGTATGAAGATTGATAATTTTCAGGAACAATTAGAAAAATGGGAAAAAAAGAGGAAAGAAGACCATGAGGCATAGGAAAAGTGGAAGGAAATTAAATAGAACTTGGGAACACAGAAAGGCCATGTTTAAAAATATGGCAAGGTCTTTGGTGGAGCACGAAAGAATCACTACTACTGTTCCAAAGGCAAAGGAAGTTAGAAGATTGACTGATAAACTCATTCGCTTTGGTCTGGAAAATACAGTACATGCAAGGCGTAAGGCATTTAGGATACTTGAAGATCGGACACTAGTAAAAAAACTCTTTGATCAGATAGCTCCAAGATATAAGGATAGGCCAGGTGGTTTCACAAGGGTAGTTAAACTTGCTATGCCAAGACGTGGTGATTGTGCTGAGATGGCAATTGTGGAATTTGTTGAAGGTGAGTTAAAGGCAAAAGGGGAAGAGGAGCAGGCGAGACAAAATCAAGAAGAAGAGAATCGTGAAGAAGAAGCTCAAGGAGAAGGAGAGCAAGAAGGACAAAAGCCTGAAGATATAAAACAGACATCGGAAGATTAAAATAAACATAAAAAAACAGGGGCGACCCTGTTTTTTTATGTTTATTTGTATTAGAAAAATTAATAATATATATTTAGTATGGATATAGTAAAACTAAAGAGTTTTTGCAAGGTTTTTGAACTTAGGAGTTTTTCAAAGGCAGCAAAAGAGCTTTTTGTCTCTCAACCCACAATTTCCAGTCATGTTTCATCCTTAGAAGAAGAGCTCGATCAAAAGTTATTTGATAGGATTGGCAAGAACATTATCCCTACTTTCGCAGGATATACAATATACAAGTATGCAAAAGAAATATTGGATTTATTGTATAAGGCTGAGTTAGAAGCAAAATTAATGAAAAATCAAGTAGTTGGTCATTTAAGAATAGGCGGAAGTACTATTCCTGGCTGTTACCTTCTTCCAAAAATAATATCAAAATATTGTGGTTGTTATCCTAAAGTAGATGTTCAACTGGAAATATATGATACTGAAGAAGTCGTTGATAAGGTTTTAGAAGGTTTCTTAGATATTGGAGTTGTTGGAGCTCTTTCCTATAGGCAAGAGTTATTTTTTCAAAAAATTATTGATGATCGCCTTGTATTTGTTGGCAATTCTAAATACTTAAGAAAAATTAATGGTCCTGGAGATGTAATAAATGTTCCATGGGTTATTAGAGAAAAGGGGTCTGGAACCAGGAGAGCTTTAGAAGATGGATTAAAAAATGCAGGAATTGATCTTAATGAATTAAACATTAAGGCCGTGGTTACGAATACTCAAGGTCTTCTTGGCCTTGTGGCAAGTGATATAGGTATTACTGTTACTTCTATTTATGCTGCTACCCCTTTATTGGGTTCAACCTTTTTAATTGTAAAAGAATACCCGTTTTTTGACTTTAAGCGGAGTTTTTATTTAATTTATCACAAAGGCAGGACCATATACCCTGCTGCAAAAATTTTTATAGATTTTATTTATAGGGTCTCCAGGGAAATTGAACAAAAAATTGATTGCAAGGAGCAGTAAAATACATGATTGATCTATTAGAGCGTGTATCAGCTTCTGGATGAGCAGCGAAAGTAAGTCCAGGGTCACTGGAACATGTAATTTCAAAACTAGATATTAAAGAGGATTCAAGAGTACTTGTCTCATTACAAGACAATGAGGATGGTATTGTACTAAAAAATCCAGAAGGGATGGAACTGATCCAGACACTGGATTTTTTCACGCCTATAGTCAATAATCCATACTATTTTGGGCAAATAGCTGCGGCTAATGCCATGTCTGATGTATATGCCATGGGTGGTGAACCTTATAGTGCCATGAATATAGTCTGTTTCCCCACAAAGGAGATGGACCTAAATATCTTAATTGAGATCTTGAAGGGAGGATACTCCAAGGTATTAGAAGCTGGAGCAGTTTTGGCGGGGGGACACAGTGTAGAGGATAAAGAGATAAAGTATGGTTTGGCTGTTACTGGGATAGTAAAAAAAGAACACATTGCAACAAACAAAGGGGCAAAAGTAGGAGATTTTTTAGTGTTAACAAAACCCTTGGGAACAGGCATATTGGCAACTGCATTAAAGGCAAAATGGGAAGGTTATAAGGAGATAGAAGAGCTGGTCTATTTTTGGACATCCAGATTAAACAAGGTTGCAGCAGAAGTTATCAGAAAATTTAACATAAAAGGGGCAACAGACATAACAGGATTTGGGCTTGGAGGGCATCTTTTTGAAATGGCCAAGGCATCGTGTGTGCAAATAAATGTGTGGAGTAAAAAAATACCTATTTTAGATAGGGTAATAGAACTTACCCAGATTGGGCTGGTACCTGAAGGGTCTCATGCTAATAGGAGGTTTTGTGAAAAAATGGTAAAGATTTCGTCTGCTGTAGATCCAATACTTATAGATATTTTTTTTGATGCACAAACATCAGGGGGAATGGTCCTTTGTGTACCAGAAGACAGGTTGGATGAAGTATGTTCGTATTTAATTGAAAATGGAGATATGGGTGCGGTAATTGGACAAGTAGAGTCTTTTAGAGGCGATATTTTTTTAAATATAGTCTAATTCATTATATAAAAGAAATCGTGTCTGTCTGCGATTAAAATCAATGTCAATTTATCTTTGGGATCTCTCCAGTTGTCCTTATAGCCTCTATTACTGGAGGTAGTTTGCTTAATTTTTCTAATGTGGAATATAGATGTTCAGAGCTATCAATCTCTATTTGAAAGAATATTTCTGTTGTGTTGTCTACTTTAGTATCAAAACTGCCAGATAGAATGTTAATACCTTCGTCGCTAAGGGACTTGGCAATAAGAGCCAGTGCTCCTTTTTGGTTTTTACTAATTATTTTTATTGTAGCAGTATAAGTTTTATTATCCTCTCCAGCCCATGTAACTTCTACTAATCTATGGGGCTCCAAATTCTTTACATTTGGGCAATCTGAAGTATGGACGATGGTTCCTCTCCCTCTGCTTATGTATCCAACAATAGGGTCCCCTTTCACAGGCTGGCAACATTTTGCGTATCTAATAAGCATATTTTTTGCGCCCCTGATAACCACCCCCTCTTTTCTCTCCTCATCTGTTTCTTTGGCCTCTTGCTGTGAGGTGTTTTTTGCGCTTTTATTTTTAATTGAATCTGGCTTTTTGGCTTCTCCTTGAATAAGTCTGTTTAGTACTTGTTTTGGGGTCAGTTTGGCGTATCCAACTGCCACTAAGAGGTCTTCTACTGTTTTATAAGAAAATTCTTCTGCTACTTTTTCTAGGGTTCCTTTTTTTAGTTCTTTCTGAAGATTAATTCCTAATTTTTTGGCTTCTTTTTCTAAAATTTCTTTTGCCAGACTAATACTTGTAGCCCTTTCTTCTGTTTTAATCCAGTGTCTTATCCTGGCCTTAGCCTTAGCTGTTTTTACAAACTTAAGCCAATCTCTACTTGGTTTGTGATTGGGGTTTGTTATTATTTCAACTAGATCTCCATTTTTTAGTTTGGTATCTAATGGTACAAGCTTTCCATTTACCTTTGCTCCTACACATCTATCGCCCACTTCAGAATGGATCATGTACGCAAAATCAACTGGGGTAGCCCCTTGTGGCAGGGCCAATACATCCCGATTGGGAGTAAAAACATACACTTCGTCTTCAAAAAGATCTATTTTTAAAGATTGAATAAACTCCTTTGGATCTTTTAAGTCCCTTTCCCAGTCAAGTATTTGTCTGAGCCATGAAAATCTTTTCTCATCTTTTGGATTTATAATTTTTTTATCTTTATATTTCCAGTGTGCAGCAACACCATATTCTGCAATATAGTGCATTTTTTCTGTTCTTATTTGAATTTCTATTTGCTCACCATCTGGCCCAATCACTGTTGTGTGGAGACTCTGATACATATTTGGTTTGGGCATTGAAATATAGTCTTTGAATCTACCTGGTACTGGTGGCCATTTTGAATGGACAATCCCTAAGGTAGTGTAACAATCTTTTATTGTTTCAACTATGATCCTAAAGGCAATCAGGTCATAAACTTGATCTAAGGGTAGTCTCTGTTTTTTCATTTTTTGGTATATACTATATATATGTTTTTGTCGTCCACTAACTCTACCTTTAATATTGTTTTGCTCTAGAATTTGTTCTAATTTTGATATAACTTTTTTTACATAGTCTTTGCCCAATAAACGGTGCTGTTTTATCCAATTGGATATTCTATTATAAACGTCAGGTTTTAAATATTTTAGGCTTAAATCATCTAACTCCACTTTGATTTTATATAGTCCCAATCTGTGAGATATTGGTGAGTAAATTTCCAGAGTTTCCTGGGAAATTAACCTTCTTTTTATGGGGTTTTGAAACTCGAGGGTCCTCATATTATGCAATCTATCGGCAAGTTTGACTAATATTACCCTGAGGTCCTTGGCCATAGCCAGGATCATCTTTCTTATATTTTCAGCCTGAGCTGTTTGCTTTGATTCAAAGGTCATTTTCCCTATCTTAGTGACACCATCAACTATATCCGCAACCTCTTGACCAAAGTTATTTTGTATGTCTTCAATAGTAACACGTGTGTCTTCTACAGTGTCATGCAAAAGTCCACTTGCAACTGTAGGAGCATCCAACTTTAAATCAACTAATATGTTGCTTACTTCTAAGGGATGGGATAAATATGGTTCGCCGCTCAATCTAAATTGACCAGCATGGGCAGAGGCTGAGTAGACATAGGCCTTTTCAATTAAAGCGAGTTCAGATTGATTCATATACTTAGATGCCTTATCTAATATGTCTGTAATGCGTATCATAAAAAAAAATGCTCCAATTTAATTTAACAATGAAATTTTAATTAAAATATATAAGATAATTAGGATAGTAAAGAAAAAAAACTGGCTGTGATTGGGTTAATTGTTTTAAAAAATACTTGCCAAAATGCATATCTTTAACTATATAATATACGTTGTGTGTCTTGTGGCTTTGACAAAACAAAAAAAATAGAGTAATGACGCAAATTTTCTAAAAAAAATGAGGAAAAAATATTTTTTTTGAAAAATTTTATGTTTTTGAGGTGAGAAGCATGTCAATGGAAAAGGTGGATAATGAGGCAAAACAAAGGGTTGTGGAAATAACAGAATCTTTTATCAACGAGTCTATTCCTGATTATATTAAAGAGACTGCCAGTTCAATAATGTCTAAGATTGAAAAGATTGATCTAAAAACTAGAGATGAATATTGGGACATTGAAGGAATAGTTCAGGGTGAAGATTTTCAGATATTTAACCCAGAGATAGGGATAAATCTTCGAGATGGTACTTTGACCTATTTTTGTAATTGTACAGATTCGTTTTCTGGAGTGTGCTCACATGTAAGTGTTGTACTTTTGTCTCTTTTGAAGAGTTTTAAGAATGGTAAAGAAGAGCAACCCACCCCTAGAACAGATTGGAAACAGTGTTTTAGAAGTTTTTTCCAGTCAGCACCAGAACCAGAACCTGGGAACAATTATTTAATCTTCAGATTTTATCCCGAACCTAAAAGATTGATGGTATCTTTTTTTAGGGCAAGGCAAAATAAATCAGGACTATCTAAGGTGCAAAATCCAGTAACATTGGAGCAGATTATTAACAATCCAGAGTGGTGTGAGATTTCCTCTGATCTTCCAAATGTGGCCCTTCAAATAGGACAATATTTAGATTATTTAGGACATAAGGTGGAGATTCCATCTGGTCTTATAACCTGGTTTTTGTGGAGTATTAAAGATGAATTCTATTTATTTTGGCAGGATACAGATATCCCAGTTAGAATCACTACCCAGAGTTTGAGACTTCAACTCAAACCAATTTTGTCTGAAGATGGGTTGAGTTTTGATGTGTTGTTGAGCCATGAAGACAAGATTCCTTTTTCAATAACTAAAGATGACATTTTTATTTACGGTCAAGTGCCCATGTGGGTTATGTGGAAGAAAACATTTTATCCCGTGTATTCCACATTGGATTCAAATCTTATAATGAAACTTGTAAAGGACCCCCCTATAATTCATCATAATGAGTTATCAGAATTTTTGGACAGAGTGTGGTCCAAGATCCATGCATCAGATTTGTATGGCCAAGAAGAATTTTTAGAGCGGATGAAGCCAATTTTTGTATCTGCTAAGTATAATCCCAAGATCTATTTGGACGAAGAGGGTAGTTTGCTCACATTGACCATCCAAAATGTTTACGAGACCGAGCATGGCGACGTGATAGTTGGAGAGATAAATCCAAGTTTCCAAACTGGAAGTTATACATTTGAGGGGCGTTCATATTTGATAAGGAGGGATCAGAAGGCAGAAGAAGAACTTATTAATAAATTGATAGACATGGGATTTCAGACAAGAAGCAATTCTATTTGGTTTTTGGAACCAGAAGGGGCCATTAATTTTCTTTTGGATTTTTATCCTCAATTAGTGGAAAAATATAGGGTTTATGGTGAAAAAAATCTCTCTAGATTTAAAGTGCGTCATATAAAACCAAAGATTGTTGCTACCATTGATACAGAGGGAGAAAATCAGGATTGGTTTGATCTTAAGCTCGAAGTGGAATATGACAATTTTAAAGTTCCCATTGACAAGATCTGGAAGGCATGGACCCAAGGTAAACGCTATATTCAGTTAAAAGATGGGTCATATGCCAGCCTTCCTGACTCATGGTTAAAAAGGTTGAAAAATAAACTACAGTCCATGGGGATGGATCCAGAATCAGCGCCTAAGAAGAAGTTTAAGAAGTATGAAGCCCCAGTCTTAGATAAGATCATAGATGAAGTTGAAGAAGTAGAATCCAATACATTTTGGAACAGTCTAAAGGAACGGATACATAACTTTGAGAAAATAGAACAGATAGAACATCCAAAAAATCTAAATGCCACATTGCGTCCATATCAGCTACAAGGTGTTAGCTTTTTGAACTTTTTAAGAGAATATGGTTTTGGCGGAATTTTAGCAGATGAAATGGGTTTAGGTAAGACCTTGCAGACCCTGGCTTTACTTCAGCACGTGAAGGAAAAGGGTGGAAGTGGCCCTAATTTAATAATTGTACCTACCTCTGTGCTTCCCAACTGGCAAAAGGAGATAAAGAAATTTGTACCCCATATGAAAACATTGGTGATTTATGGTGCAAAAAGAGAGCCTCTGTTTAAAAAGATACCACACATGGATATAGTACTTACCACATATGCTTTGATCAGAAGAGATTTAGATTACTTGTTAAAATATGAATATAGTTCAATTATATTAGACGAGGCCCAGAATATAAAAAATCCCAATACAATTACAGCAAGGTCAGTGAGGAAACTAAAAACAAAGTTTAAAGTGTGTCTTTCTGGAACACCAATAGAAAATAATCTATTTGAACTCTGGTCTTTATTTGAATTTTTGATGCCTGGATTTTTGGGTTCTCAGCATTCTTTTCAAAAAAGTGTGGTAAAACCCATTAAGGATGGAGATGAAGAGGCCTTAAATTACCTAAGGGCAAGGGTAAAGCCATTTATCCTGCGCAGAACCAAGAAAGAGGTTGTAAAGGAACTTCCACCAAAGGTAGAGCATGTATACTATGCAGCCTTAATCGACGAACAAAAAGAGCTTTACGCAGCTTTGGCCAAGAGATTAAAAGAACAGGTGCTAAAAAATGTAGAGGAAAAGGGACTTGCAAAGGCGCAGATGTCCATATTGGATGCCTTATTAAAATTAAGACAGATATGCTGCCATCCAAGGCTGCTCAAGTTAGATATGCCAGGTATAAATACAAATATGCCTTCTGGAAAGTTTGAGGCATTTAAGGATTTAGTAACAGGGATAATTGAAGATGGGCATAAAGTTCTTGTGTTCTCTCAGTTTGTACAGATGTTGCACATTATCAGGGCGTGGCTACAAATGAATAAAATTCCATTTGCCTATCTTGATGGGTCTAGTAAAGACAGATTTGAACAAGTTGAGAGGTTCAATAATGATCCATCAATTCCAATCTTTTTGATTTCCTTAAAAGCAGGAGGTACTGGTCTTAATCTAACAGCTGCTGATTATGTAATTCATTATGATCCATGGTGGAATCCAGCAGTGGAAAGCCAGGCAACAGACAGGACCCATAGAATAGGCCAGACAAAGAAAGTGTTTTCTTACAAGCTCATATGCGAAAATACAGTGGAAGAGAAGATCTTGCAACTACAGCAAAAGAAAAAGGGTGTTGCAGAGGCAATAATTCCAGGCCAGGATCATTGGAGGTCTTTGACAAGAGAAGACCTTGAGATGTTATTTGAGATTTAGATAAAGGGAAAAACTCAAGAAGGATAAAGGCTCATCAACAGATGAGCCTTTTTTATATATACTTTTGCGTCAGTTCTAGCCTCCCAAACACAACATTTTTTTTATCTCAATTAAGCCATCTTTGATTTCTTTAATGGCCAGATTCCATCTCTCCTCATCCATCAATTTTTTCTTAGCACCCTCTATAGTCATACCCTTGTCATACAACAGTCGTTTTATTTTTAATATGGTACTTACTGTTTCCCTTGGATATAGGCGCTGACCCCCCTTGGTCCTAATAGTTTTTATTTGATTGAATTCTCCTTCCCAGAATCTGAGTACATATGGCTCAACACCTACAACTTTGGCCACTTCACCTATTTTGTAGTATCTGCGGCCTAGTTTTTCCATCCTACTTCACCCAAACATATTTATTTAATCCTAACAAATTAAGGGAATCTGACTGGTAATTTTTCTAGGATATATTTTCCGAGCTCTCCATGCACTTTGTCAACCTCCTTATCTGTCAGTGTTTTTTCTGGATGTCTGTAAGTCATTCTAAGGGTTATCCTTTTTTCGTTCTTGTCTTTGGGTGTGTATAGATCTATTAAATTAACTTGTTCCAATATTTTTGATTTGCTCTGTTCCAATGTATTTTTAATAATTTCGTATGTGAGTTCCTCTGGGCACACAATGGTCATGTCTCTATAGACTGGTGGGTATTTTGACCAATTTTTAAATTTAATCTTCTTTTTTTCCACCAATTGATAAATTTCGTCTAAAAACAACTCGGCTACATATACATCACTTTTTATATGATAGGACTTTTTTAATTTATTTTGTAATGACCCAATAAATCCAACATGCGTGGCGTCTAGGTACACCTCTGCCTGAATATCTAAAAATGGATATTTTTCTGTTTTCTTAAATTGTAATTGAGATCTAAGATTAAGTGTAGAGAAGAGGTGTTCAACAATGCCTTTTATATCATAAAAATCAACATGTTTTACATCACTGGACCAATGGTTTGGTTCTCTTTTACCGTATAGGGCAATTGCCAGTCTATTTTTTTCCAACACCCCAGTTTCACTTTTCTCATGCCGTATAAAGGACTTTGCAACTTCGAAAAAGTGGAGATCTCTATTTAACCTGTCCACATTGGTTTTAATCGCCTTGAGTGGACCTGTTATTGTGTATGTCCTCATTGTGTCCTGGTCTTTGGATAAGGGATTTGCAACAGGCACCATCTTATCCTCTGTTTCTCCAAGACTGATGAGCTCGTCCTTGTCAACAAAACTGTAGGTAATACATTCCTGCAGCCCTATTCCCCTTGCCCACTGTTTTATCTTGCACAAAAAATTGTAATCTGCACCTGCAGATACTTGTAATTTTTCAAAGGATTTGGAAATTCGTGGCAGAGTGGCAGGGACATTCTCAAGTCCATAGATCCTACCTACCTCTTCAACAAGGTCAATTTCTCTCTCCAGGTCAAGCCTAAAACTTGGAGGAATCACCTTGACCTTTTCGTCATCGACAGAAGTTATCTGGCATCCAAGTCTCCTTAGTATATTTGTGCAATATTCAGTCTTGGCATCAATACAGAGCAATGAGATTGCCCTTTTTGGTCTGAACAATATGGATTTGTGTTGGAATTTTTTAGGCTCATTCTTTATAATACCTTTTAAAATAGATCCACCACTAAATCTGGCTATTAAATATGCTGCGCGATCAATTGCCCTGTCTGCTCCTAGTTGATCCACTCCCCTTTCAAATCTGTATGCTGCCTCAGAGGAGATACCCAGTCTCCTGGCTGTTCTTCTGATCCTAGATGGGTTGAATAGAGCGCATTCAAGAAGGACATTTTTGGTGTTATTGTTTATCTCAGAGTCGTACCCGCCCATGATTCCAGCAAGGGCTACGGGATTTTCTGCGTCCCAGATAAGTAAGTCTTCTTGTGTAATTTCCCTTTCTTGTCCGTCTAAGGTCTTGAAATTTAGTTCATTATCTGGTCTTGCTACGCGTATTTTATTACCTTTGAGCAGATCCTTATCAAAGGCATGTAAAGGATGACCAAATTCTAATAAAACATAGTTTGTAACATCAACTATGTTATTAATTGGCCTTAGTCCCATTGCAACTAATCTATATCTCATCCATGAAGGTGCTTGTTTTATCTTTACTCCCTCAATTATTCTTGCTGCGTAAAGGGGGCAGTCTTCAGGGTCTTGAATCTCAATATCAATATGTGCAAGTTTGTCTGTTTCTACTTTTTCAATATTTGTCTTTGGTAAATTTAAAGGAAGGTCAAAATATGCAGAGACCTCTCTGGCTATTCCAAGAACACTTAAACAGTCCCCTCTATTGGGAGTGATTCCAATATCAAATACTTTTGTGTCCAAATCTAGGGCATCAATTAATTTTGTACCTGGTTCATACACTGAGTCCAATACCATTATTCCTGAATGATCATCTGACAGTCCCAATTCCCTTTCTGAACAGATCATTCCAAGGGATATTTCTCCCCTTAATTTTGCCTTTTTTATCTTGAATCCCCCTGGAAGGGTTGAACCCACAGGGGCAAAAGCAACATACTGTCCCTTTGCCACATTTGGTGCGCCACAAACAACTGGTAAAAGTTCTCCCTGTCCTATATCAACTTTGCACACCTTTAGTTTATCTGCATTTGGGTGTTTTTCACATTTTGCTACATAACCGACGACTATATCTTCAATTTCTTCAAAGGGATTTAATATTTCTTCAACTTCAAGCCCTACCATTGTGAGCACATGGGCAAGTTTATCTATATCTCCATCATATGGGGTAAATTCTTTTAACCATTTGACACTTAGATACATACCTGATCCTTTATATGAGGATTTAACAGTTATTTCTTAAAGTTAAGAGAGTAAGTAAAATTTGTACTTATGCATATTTAGGTGTTTTACACAGGAAAGTCTGTAAACTGGTTAAGGAACCTTATGTCGTTTTCAAAGAATATTCTAAGGTCATTGATCCCATATTTTAGCATTGCCACCCTTTCAACCCCTAGTCCAAATGCAAAACCAGAATATTTTTCTGGGTCATAGGATACTGCTTTAAATACTTCAGGATCTATGAGACCGCAGCCAAGGATTTCTACCCACCCAGTTTGTTTACACACCCTGCAAGGTGACCCATTTACAAAACCAGAACCATTACAAATTACACAACTTATATCAACCTCTGCGCTGGGTTCTGTAAATGGGAAGAAGCTCGGTCTAAATCTGACCTTTGTGTCACTGGAAAAAATGTGTTGAACAAAATATGTAAGTGTACCCCTAAGGTCTCCCATATTTACATCCTTATCAACTAAAAATCCCTCAATTTGATGGAACATGGGGGAATGGGTAAGATCTGAATCCCTCCTGTACACCTTTCCTGGTGCAATGGCTGCAACAGGCGGAGTGGTCTTTAACATTGTCCTTACCTGCAGGGGCGATGTATGGGTCCTTAAAAGTATATTTTCAGAAATATACAGGGTATCCTGCATATCCCTGGCAGGATGATCTTTTGGGATGTTTAAGGCCTCAAAATTATAAAAGTCGGTTTCTATTTCAGGTCCTGTGACAATCTCAAAGCCCAGTGATTTAAATACTGAGCAAATTTCTTGAATAGTTATTGTAATAGGATGTAGAGATCCAATAAATTGTTCTCTTCCAGGCAGGGTAATGTCTATTAGTCCCCTTTTTGCTCCTTGTTCTTCTAATTCCCGTTGCTTCTGCTCTATTAGATTTGTTATAACATTTTTTGTTTTATTTGCAACTTTTCCTGCTTCGGGTTTATCTTCATTTGGTAAGTGGGGGAGTCCCTTCATTACCTTAGCGAGCTCCCCTTTTCTACCCAGAAACTTTACACGGATATGGTCTAACTCAGAAGATGTAGTAATTTTATTAATTTCTTCAGATAGACTCTTTTTTATAGATTCTAATTTATCCAAAAAATTTTTTAAGTTTCTGGCCAATTTTTTACACCTTTGTTTTTGCTATTTCTGCTAATTTTGCAAAACCTTCCTTGTCATTAGTGGCCATGTGTGCCAACACCTTTCTATTTAACTCAATGTTGTTTTCTTTTAATCCATAAATAAATTTGCTGTATGAGAGGCCATGTTCTCTAGCAGCAGCATTAATCCTCATAATCCAGAGCCTTCTAAAATCCCTTTTTCTTTTCTTTCTGTGTGCATAAGAATTTGTAAGGGCCTTAAAAACAGCGTTTTTTGCTACCCTATATACCTTACTTCTAGCTCCTCTAAAGCCCTTGGCCATCTTTAGAAGCTTTTTATGGCGTCTCCTTGTAACATATCCACCCTTAACTCTCATTTATTTATACCTCCAGAATTGGTGTCTTAAGTTTTATATGCCCAACACTCTTTTTATTGCCTTTAGATTGGCTGAATCCACAAGTGCTGGTTTCCTTAAATTTCTCTTCCTCTTGGCACTTTTTTTTGTCAGGATATGACTGTGATATGCTTTTCTCCTCTTAATTTTTCCAGATCCTGTTACCTTAAACCTTTTGGCAGCACCTCTATGTGTCTTTAATTTTGGCATATGACCTCCACTAAATATATTTTAGCATTATTTTTTTGCACCCTTTGCGGCCTTTGGAGCAAAGATAACAAACATATTTTTACCCTCAAATTTTGGCCCCTGTTCAACTCTGGCTATATCTTCAAGCTCTTCAATAATGTACTTTAACATCTCCTCACCTTGATGCTTGTGTATTACTTCCCTGCCCCTGAAAAAGATAGAGACCTTACAACGATCACCTTTATTTAAAAAACGTTTAATATGGTTCATTTTGGTGTTCAGGTCATGGTCATCAGTCTTGGGCCTTAATTTAACTTCTTTTAATTGAACCTGGACCTGCTTTTTTTTGGCCTCTTGAGCCTTTTTTTGTTGCTGGTAAACATATTTACCATAATCCATTATCTTACATACTGGCGGATCTGCCTGGGGAGCAACCTCCACCAAATCCAGACCCTGATCATAGGCTAAATTGAGTGCCTCCTTTGTATCTAATATACCAAGCTGTTTCCCAGAGGCATCCACTACGCGCACCTTAGGTGCTCTAATTTGTTCATTCCGTCTTGCTTTAACAGGCGAAGCTATAGCTCATCCCTCCCCTTTTAAAAGGTTCCATGCAATCTTTCTTAATTAACTCTACCACTTCTTCTATTTTTTTAGGCCCAAGGGTTTTATTTCCCCTAAGCCTTACATTTACTGTCTCATCCTCTACTTCTTTGTTTCCAACAACCAATATATATGGAATTTTCTCCAGTTGCGCCTCGCGTATCTTTAGATTTAATTTTTCATTTCTAGAATCCATTTCAACTCGAATACCAGCATTTCTTAACCTATTATAAACTTTTTCACAATAGTTAAGTTGTTCATCTGTTATATTTAATATCCTTGCCTGAACAGGTGATAGCCAGGTTGGAAAGGCTCCTGCATAGTGTTCTATGAGTACCCCCAAAAATCTCTCTATTGCACCCAAAATCACCCTGTGAAGCATGACTGGTCTGTGTTTTTTGCCATCTTCACCAATATATGTGAGATCAAAACGGGCAGGTAGAGTGAAGTCACATTGGATTGTGGCACATTGCCATTTTCTATTTAACGCATCTTTTAATTTAACATCTATTTTGGGCCCATAAAATGCCCCTTCTCCAGGACATATTCCGTATTCCATGCCAATATGTTCCAATGCCTGTTGAAGTGCTTTAGTTGCCCTATCCCAATCTTCATCAGAGCCAATTGATTTTTCTGGCCTTGTGGATATTTCCACTTCATATTTAAAACCAAAAAGTGTCATTACGTCTTGCACAAATTGTAAGATATTTACGATTTCATCCAAGAGTTGGTCTGGTCTGCAGATTATGTGCGCATCGTCCTGGGTAAATTCTCTCACCCTTAGCAGTCCATGGAGTACACCTGATTTTTCATGCCTGTTTACTTTTCCCAGCTCAAAATACCTGATTGGCAGGTCTCTATAGCTACGTATTTTTGATTTATAGATGAGCATGTGGGCCAAACAATTCATGGGTTTTAATCCATATTCCTGCTCATCTATCTTTGTAAAATACATATTTTCCCTATAATTGTCATAATGACCAGATTTTTCCCAAAGTTGTTTCCTGAGTAGCTGCGGCCCTCTAACAAGCTGATATCCCCTTTTTAAATGTTCTTTTACCTCAAAATCTTCTAAAATAGTCCTCACAAGGGCGCCTTTTGGATGAAATATGGGCATACCTGGACCCACTTCATCGCTAAAACTAAAAAGATCTAATTGAACCCCTAATTTTCTGTGGTCCCTCTTTTTGGCTTCTTCCAGCATGTTTAAATATTTTTTTAATTCCTTTTTGCTGGGCCATGATGTTCCATATATGCGCTGGAGCATTTTATTCTTCTCATCTCCTCTCCAATAAGCCCCAGCAATAGAGAGGAGTTTAAATGCCTTTATATATGATGTTGATGGTACATGTGGACCTCTGCACAGATCAACAAAATCATCCTGGATATATACAGATACCTTGTTATCTTCTATCTCATCTAGTAATTCTAGCTTGTATGTCTCATTTCTTTCAAGAAAGAGCTTTTTTGCCTCGTTTTTATCTAGAATTTTCTTTTCTATCTTTATGTCCTGCTGAGCAAGTTTTTCCATCTCTTCTTCAATTGTGTCTAAATCTTCAGGAGTGAATGGAGACTCCACATCAAAGTCATAGTAAAAACCATCTTCAATTGCAGGGCCTATTGCAACCTTTGCGTTTGGAAACAGTCTTTTTACAGCTTGAGCCATTAGATGGGCAGTTGAATGCCTTAATATTTCCAGACCTTCTTGTGAATTAATTAAAATAGGTTCTATTTTTGCACCGTCTGTATCAATTGTATCAGATAAATCTGCTGGTATTCCATTTACCTTGCAGGCAATGATATTTTTCAGTTTTCCTTTTGAATAGACTTTATTTAAAGCATCAAATATAGTGGCTCCCTTTTCAACTTCCACGCTATTTTTATCTATAAAAATTTGCAATTTTTTACCTCCCTAAAAATCTAAATAGGGAGGCCTGGCTCAAGCCTCCCTATTTACATAAATAGGCGCGAGGAGATTTGAACTCCTGACCCCTTGCGCGTCAAGCAAGTGCTCTCCCCCTGAGCTACGCGCCTATTAGCTGTGCTAATTAAACACTAAATTTTATACGTGTCAAGGGTAAATTCGTGATTCGTAATTCGTGATTTGGGAATGGTGAATTGTAAGTCGTGAATCGTGATTTGTGACTTGTAAGTTGAATATTCTAATCACTATTTACAAATAACCAATCACTAATCACGAATCACTGTTGAAGGGCAATGATTTTGCTAAAATAAAATTTCTGGGATTATTGACATATTGAACTAATTTAACTAAAAAATATTTTGTTTACTGACATTCTCCGCTGACATTCTCCGCCGAACAAGAGCCTGGATTTGATTTCTAAACCGCTACAGTAGGTTAGCGGCGAGTTTAGCTCAGAGGTTATAAGTGTAAAATTAAAAAAAAAGCAGAAAAGCATGTCAGATAGAAAAACAAAATTTACAGATTTTGAAGCTCTGGCCGAAAATTCACCACTGGCCATCTACCTGGTGAGCACGAATGGATTTTTTAGGTACGTTAACAAAAAGGTTTGTGAAATAACTGGGTATAGTAGAGATGAGCTTTTAAATATGGAATGGACGAAATTAGTCCATCCAGAATTTAGAGAATTTATGCTTGGTCAGGTTGATAAACGATTTAGACAAAAGGGGGCCCTTCCTAAATATGAGTTCAAGGCAATAGATAAGTATGGACGTGAAATGTATATGGAAGGTCATTTTTCTCTGGTCGATATCGGTAGTGAAGTATGTATTTTGGGACAAGTACTGGATATTACAGACAGGAAAAAGATGGAAATTGAACTAAAGCGACACGAAGAGTCTTTGCGTAGAGTTTTAGAGACATCAAATCTTGGATATTTTGAAGTAGATATTGCGGGAAACTTTTTATATGTAAATGAGGCCTTGGCAAAGATGTTTGGCTATCCAAAAAAAGAGCTAATTGGGATGAACAACAGAGAATACTCTGAGCCAGGAGATGCAAAGAAGGTCTATAAAGTCTTCAATAAGGTATATAGGGAAGGAAAGCCAGTTACATTCTTTGATTGGAAGATTAAGAGTAAGAAAGGAAAGAAGATATTTGTTGAGACCTCTGTTGATTTAATGTACAATGAAAAAGGTGAAAAAATAGGATTCAGAGGGATAGTTAGGGATGTAACTAGGGAACGTGAGATAAAAAAAGAGTTAGAAAAACGGGAGGAATATTACAGGACACTATTTGAGGGATCAGCGTCACCTACAATAATAGTTGATGGATATAAAATAGTTGATGCCAATAAGGCCTTTGAGGAATTATCCGGCTACAATAGAGAAGAAATAACAGGAAAGCTTGAATGGACTAAATTTGTTGATGAGAAAGATCTACCCAGGATGTTAGAATATCAACAAAAGAGACAAATTGATCCAGAAGGTGTACCTTCAATGTATGAATTTGTGTTTATAGACAGAAATAAAAATAAGAAAGATGTATTGATAATAGTAACTCTTTTGCCAGATGGAAATTTTTTGGCCTCTTTATTGGATATTTCAGAAAGGAAAAGACTGGAAGAGAAATTGAGATTTATAAGTTTCCACGATCCATTGACAGGTCTGTATAATAGGTACTATTTTGAAGAAGAATTTAACAGACTTGAAAATAGTAGATGTCTTCCTGTGGCTTTAATTATTGCTGACCTTGATGGATTAAAATATGTAAATGATACCTTCGGACATAAGGTGGGTGATGAATATATCAAGTCTTGTGCAAATATATTAAGATCTTGTGTCAGAAAATCAGATGTTGTGGCAAGGCTTGGGGGGGACGAATTTGGGATAATATTGCCAAAGAGTGATGAAAAGGCAGTAAAAAAAGTCATTTCAAGGATTAATGATGCAATTTCTAAATTTAATAAGAATAAAAAAGAAAAATTTAAGATAAGTATATCAATGGGATATGCTGTAAGTTCAAACAATAAATTAGAGAACAATAAGTTGTTTAGGGATGCTGATAACGCCATGTATCTTGAAAAACAGAGAAGAAAAAAAAGGAAAGAATATATATGCATGAGGTAAAACTTGGTTTTAAAATAAAGGATTATCT
>NZ_JBMYBT010000067.1:0-28747 GCF_053993635.1 Desulfothermus sp.
TTTTTTATATATCTGTCGGTAATCCGACATCATGTCCGAAAATCCGATATTAATGTTTGATGTTATATTTTTTTAGCAAATCATATAAGGTTGAGCGGGGGATGTTTAAATCCTTTGCTGCTCCGCTTATCTGTCCTTTGTTTCTTTTTAAAGCAGTTTTTAACCACAATTTATCTAATTCTGCGCGTGCTTTGGGTAGGTCATATCCTTCCATAACTGGGATGTGAGAAAGTGATTTTGTATCATCTAATCCTAAATGTATTAAACGGATCTCTTTTCCTTCTGCCAGGATAAGCGCTCGGGAGATTACGTGTTTTAGTTCTCGCACATTGCCTGGATAAGAATATCTTAAAAGTGCATCTTCTGCCTCTTTACTTAAAACAGGGATATATTTTAAACCAAATTCTTTTGATAGCTGTTTTAAAAAATATTTTGCAAGAGGGATAATGTCTTGTTTTCTTTCCCTAAGTGGAGGAATGATTAAATTTACTTGATTTAGTCGATAATAAAGATCCAGGCGAAATTTTCCCCTCTCTACCTCTTTATTTAAATCGCGGTTAGTAGCTGCAACAATCCGAACATCTGCCTTATGAAGCTTTCCGCCTAGAGGAGTGTATTCCTTTGTTTCTAAAAAACGCAAAAGTTTTGCCTGCATCTCTATAGAGATCTCACCAATTTCATCTAAAAACAGGGTGCCACCCTCTGCTTGAGCAATCTTACCAACTATTTTTTTCACAGCCCCAGTGTATGCCCCTTTTTCAGCACCAAAAAGTTCGGCTTCACCAAGGTTGATGGGTATAGCAGCACAATCAACAGCTAGAAATGGTTTATTTGCCCTATCACTTAATGCATGGATGAGTTTTGCAATCACCTCCTTACCTGTGCCGCTTTCTCCCTGAATTAAACAGGTCACATTTAAAGGTGCTAATTTTTCAACCTGTCTGATTAAGGCCCGCATCTTGGGAGATTCTGCAATTATGGGAATGGGAAGATGTATGAGTTTGCTTTCTTCTAAATAATCTTTTTCCAGATTTTGTCTATATAATGCCCTTTGTATGAGGGTGAAAAGGGTTGTTTCTTCAACTGGCTTGCTTAGAAAATCATAGGCACCTTTAGACAGGGCCTCTTTTGCATTTTCAGGAGTATCATGACCTGTTAAAACAATGACCTTATTTAAAGGATTAATTTCTAAAAATTTTGACAGGAGTTTTAGTCCTACTTCTGGTGACTCAGGGAAAGGAGGAAGGGCAAGATCCAGCAGAATGATTAAAGGAGATAAGCTCTGAGCAATCTTAACAGCCTTTTCTTCATTTTGGGCAATTTTAACCTCGTATTTTTCTTTTAATAGAAACTTTAGATGTCTTGCCATTACCTCATCGTCTTCTACCACAATGACCTTATTTTTTAAACCAGACATAGAAAATACTCCCTTTATCTCTATTTGGCTCATACCATATTGTATTTCCAACCCTTTCTAAAAGCACCTTTGCCTGATACAGGCCTAAACCAGTGCCTTTAGGTTTAGTGGTAAAAAAAGGGGTAAACAATTTTTTTCTATCCTTAAGTTTAATTCCTGAGCCATTGTCCTCAACCTTTAATAAATAGCCATTGTCTTGGGATGTCAATTTAACTATTATTTTAGTAGCCCCTGCCTGATATGCATTAAAAAACAGATTTTCCAATATCTGATATAATAAATCAGGATCTATTTTAATGTTAGCTTTTTTTAAAGAAGTAAAAAAGCTGATGTTAACTCTAGGTATTACATGTTGCAATTTATGCACACTCTCTTTTAGAAAAAAAACAAGGTCAATGGTCTCAAGATGTAATTTTAAGGGATGAAATATATTAAGACGTTTAATTATCCTTTCAGCACGAATCTTTGCCTGCTCTAAAGAAGGTGCTAAGAGTTCTTCTACAAATGATTGAACGTCATCTTGTGCCTTGGCCTTTTGATAATTTTTTTCTAAAAGGTTTAGGAGTTGAGCAAGATTTTTGGCATCGTGGAGAATAAAGGCCGTTGCTTGTGAAAAAATCATCAATTTTTGTCTTTGTTCTTGTTTTTCTTTTTCCTGGAAATAATGAATGAGAAAGCCCATTGTGCTTGACCAAAATTGTATAAGCTCTTTTTGTTCCATGGTAAATTTTTTTATTGGGTTAATATAAAGATAACCCATTACATTTGTCTCTGCCTGCAATGGAATAGCATTTATAGGTATATTTTTTAAAATTTCTGGCATAGCTGCATTTAATGGAAATTTTGTTTCAAGGATGTATTGGTGTCCTTTGTGAACGTATAATCCTACAAAACTTACAGGTAGTTTTTCATATATGTGGAGAATAAATTCTTTTTGCCAATTATGTTTATTAATTACACTTAGGAAGAATTTCACCTCTAGTGCATAGTCCTGTGCAGGTAAATAAAAATGGTGGTAAATCCTCTGTTTTAGGCCCTTTAAAAATTTGGAAGGAAGGATAAATATACAAACCAAAATAAAAAAAATAAGAAAAAGAAGGATTTCAATATATGGCATTTTAAGAGGAAAATATAGTTGAGTAAAAATATCTACACCGATAATAATCATTAGACCTATTAAAAATGCAATGGTAAAGGTAAATCTAATAACGACAATTGGTGATGGGTGAAAATTGATATTAAAAAAAGCACCTTTTTTTAGTAAAAAATAACTAGATAGAGTGCACAGAAGGATAAAAGAAATAAGGAGATGGGAAATAAAGATAGGCACTTTATCAATTGTGATACCTTGATGATAAATTAAAAAAATAAGGGCCATCCAGCCAAAACATGTTCCTAAAAAAAATATTTTTTCTTGAAGAGAAAAATAATAGTTCCGTGATATTTCTTCTAAGCTAATAAGAAATAGAGTTGAAATCGCAAGAAGTAAAATTGAGGTGGAAGTGTTCCAGCGAAGGTTCAAAAATATCTCTTGAGCTTTAATACTAATTTGCATTTGAAAGGGAAAACATAGAAGTAAAGGCACACCAAAGATAGCAGTAAGTAAAGAAAGGATTAGAGACAAACGATAGTGGATTTTTTTTAGGAGAAAGATATTGAATAAAATTAAGACGATAAAGCTGCTTATAATAAAAAAAAGTCCTAACTTTAGACACAAGAAGGAGTTTTGTGTAAAACAAAAACTTCCAACACAGAGCAGAAGTATATAGCCGGCAAATAATAAACTCTCGGTTTTTAGACCTCTACCTAAAATCAGAAAAAATATAGGTAAAACCAAAAAAATCAAGATTCTTACAATTACATCCATAAAAACAACACCTGGAAACATTGAACTTAGAACGTTAAATCAAGAGATTAAAACTTGCAACCATATATTAGCCTTGATAAATCCTTTAAAACAGACGTCTTGTGACGTCAATTAAACCTCTGTCTTTTGCTTATCTCCATATTTTTACTTGAATTTGCCAAAAAAAGACATTAGATTATTATATTATTTAATAAGTTTTTTCTTTAGTTGAAAATTTTTAATCAATATATTGATTGAATCAATTTGAGAAGGATTTTTTTTTGAGTTTTTTGAGAAGGATTTTTTGTTAAATAGGGAGTTAAAGGAATGGGTAATAAGGGCAAGATTCTTGTGGTTGATGATGAAGATAGTTTGAGGGAAATCTGTAAAGAGGCTTTACTTGAACATGGATATGAAGTGGTTGAGGCAAAAAATGGAAAAGAAGCCATAGAATGTTTAAAAAATGATAAGGATATTGATATAGTACTCTCTGACTTAAATATGCCTGAGATGGATGGGATGGCCCTTATTGAATATATTAATCGATATAATTTTGATGTTGAACTTGTTGTTATGACTGGTTTTGGAACCATAGAAACTGCTGTGGAAGTAATGAAAAAGGGGGCCTTAGACTATATCCCCAAGCCTTTTTATTTAAATCATCTTCTTGTCAAGATTGACAGCGCAATACAGCGGAGACAGGAGAAAAAGCAAAGGGAGAGGTTAAATAAGCTGGTACAGATACTGAAATTAAATAGAGATCTAAATGCCAAATTGAACTTAAGTGCCCTTTTAAATGAATTTTTATTCCATGTAGAGAGGACATTTTCTCCAGACGGTACAGCTATTTTTTTAAAGGAAAATCACACTTATAGCCCCTCCAGAATAAGAGGTGAGTTTAAAAAAAATCCCGTATTGATAAAAAAAATAAAAGAGATTGCTGAGTATTTGATTAATAAAGGGGGCAGAAGTCTATTATATGTCCCTGAAAAGATAGAGGATGAAGATTTAATGACAAGTGGAAAGCTCGCAGATATTTCCAAGCAGCTTATGATTTGTCCTCTAATTAGTAAATCTGGAATCATTGGAGCAGTATGTCTTATTAGGCAATTAGATTCTCTTACTTTTAATTTTGACGATCTTCAACTCCTTAGTGTATTTTCTTCGCAAACAGCCGCCATTCTAGAAAATGCCCAGCTTTATGGGCGGGTTTTAGAAATGAATAGGGAGATAATAAGGTCTCTGGCAAAGGCGGTGGAAGCAAAGGATTCCTATACCAAGGGTCATTCTGATCAAGTTGCGTATTATGCAGTAAAGCTGGGGCGAAAATTGGGACTGAATTCAGATGAATTAGATAAATTGTACTGGGCCGGAATAGTCCATGATGTAGGGAAAATTGGTATTCCTGATAATATTTTAAATAAGCCAGGAAAATTAACAGATGAAGAATTTAAAATTATGAAGAGGCATCCAGTTATAGGTAAGGAAATTTTATCTCAGATTGAAAGTTTAAAAGACATAATGCCCATTATACATCACCACCACGAGAGAATAGACGGAAGAGGTTATCCTGAGAAAATAAAGGGTGAAGAAATACCATTTTTGGCCAGGATAATAAGCGTAGTAGATGCATATGACGCTATGACTTCTGATAGGGCCTACAGAGATGCCATGTCACCTTCAAAAGCCGCCTTAATTTTAGAATCTGGGGCAGGTACCCAGTGGGAAGCAGAGTTAGTAGATAATTGGTTAAGGGTTTTAAAACAAGAAAGAAAAATTTAATATTTTAGGAGATGATATATTATGAATAAGGTAAAGGTGTTGGTAGTTGATGATTCTGCTTTTATGAGAAAGGCAATTAGTGGAATGCTTGAAAAGGATCCCATGATAGAGGTTGTGGGTACTGCAAGGGATGGCGAGGAAGCCCTAGAAAAGATAAAAACCCTAGACCCTGATGTGGTTACGCTTGATATTGAAATGCCTAAAATGGATGGTTTAACTGCATTAAGACATATAATGATGGAGTGTCCACGACCAGTTATAATGGTTAGTTCCTTAACTCAAGAAGGGGCAGATGCAACCTTTAAGGCCTTAGAATTGGGAGCAGTTGATTATATACCCAAACAACTTTCAAAGGTTTCACTTGAAATTGTAAAAATAGAAAAGGAACTACAAGAAAAGGTAAAGAGTGTTGCCAAGAAAAAAGGCAAGTTAAAGGTAAAGCGAAAGAAAACACTGGAAAAGAGCGTGGATACAGTCCAATTTAAAGGGAAAATACAAAAAAGGGATCTGGTTGGTATAGGAGTGTCAACGGGGGGACCAATGGCTGTTCAGCAGGTCCTAACTAAGCTACCAGCTGACTTCCCTGCCCCTATTTTAATTGCCCAACATATGCCTGAAGCGTTTACAGGTCCTTTTGCTAAAAGGCTCAATGAGATTTGTAAGATTTCTGTTAAAGAAGCAGAAAATGGTGAGGTGGTAAAGGTTGGTGTTGCATATGTTGCAAGGGGTGGGCACCATTTGAGAATGGTTCAAAAGGTGAGCAGGATAGAGTTAGAAGTGAGTAAAGAGCCTAAGGATGCCTTATATAAACCATCAGTTAATGAATTAATGCATTCCATTGCCGCTGGTGTTGGGAAGAGAGGACTTGGGGTGATTTTAACAGGTATGGGTAATGACGGTTTAAAAGGAATAGAAGCCCTTAAAAAAAAGGGCGGAAGGGCTATTGCCCAGAGTGAAAAAACTTGTGTTGTGTATGGAATGCCGAGGGCCATAGTTGATGCCAATCTTGCAGATGAAGTGGTAGATATAGAGGATATGGCAGAGGCAATAATTAGAAATTTGTATTTATAAAAAAAATGTAAAAGAAAAGATGATGGAAGAATGTAAAACTTATATTGAAAAATTAAATTCAGAAGACCCATCTGTAATCAGAGAGATGTGTTTTAGAATAGGGGAAGATGGGTGTGTTGAAGGTATTCCCCATCTAGTTGAGTTATTGAAACATGAGGATATTGGAGTCCAGGAGGCAGCAGAATTATCTATCAGGAAATTGGGTGGTGAGGAGGCGGTTGAGGCCCTTATCCCACTTTTTTGGGAAGAGAGTCCTGCTATTAGAAATGTTGCAATAGATATATTGCGTGATATTGGCTTCCAGGGATTGGATATTCTTTTGGACCTTCTTTATGAGGAAGACCCAGACATTAGAATATTTGTAGTGGACATTTTGGGATATACAAAAAGCGTGCTGGCAGCTCGTGCCTTGTGTGAGATACTTCTAAGCGATCCTGATCCAAATGTAAGGTCGCAAGCTGCTGTCAGTTTAGGAGAGCTTGGTTTTCTTGAATCGGTTTCGTGCCTTGAGAAGGCCTTAGACGACGAAGAATGGGTAAAATTTTCTGCCATAGAGGCATTAAAAAAGATAGGAAGTGAGTCATCGGCAGAGATACTTATTAATTATTTAGGCAAAGGCTCTGATTTAATTGATGCTGCTATAATAGATGCCCTTGCAGAGATGGGGAAAGTTAGAATAGTCCCTATTTTAATAAATAAGTTAAATACAGATAACTTACCTTTAAGAAATAAAGTGATTCAGGCCTTGGTGAATCTACTTGGGCACAGGACATTAGAACTTTTAGATGATGATCAAAAAGAAAAATTTAAACACTATTTACTTGAAGCCCTCTCAGACGAGGACAGAGATGTACAGCGAGCTGCACTTAAGGGTCTTTCATATATAAAAGGGGAAGATGCATCAAATGCAATATTTGAGTATGGTTTGACTTTAGATGAGGAAAATGATGCTGAATTATTAGAAGAGGTGGAATCAATTTTAACAGAACTTGGAGTTTCAAAAGGTTTAATTGAAGGGGTCTATTCCAAGGAAGAGAAAAGGGTCAGATTTGCAATCAGACTTTTATGTCAAATGGATGATGAAAGGGCATATAAAGAATTAACTCGGGTATTTTGGGAACTGGATAGGGATTTTCAAAGGGAAATTGCTTTTGCGCTTAGTCAAAAAGAACATCCGTTATTAAAAAATTTTTTTCTAAGGATTTTAAAAGAACATAAAGATGGTAAGGTTATAAAGTGTGGACTCAATTTTTTTGGGGAAAAGTTTAGGAGTGAAGAGGCTGAGAAAGAAATTATTCGGTTTTTAGACCATCCATATGATGATGTAAAAGAGGTGGCTTTACACGCAGCTATATCCATTGGATCTGAGTCTATAAAACAAGAATTTATGCGAATGTTACAAGATGATGATCCTGTGAAGAGATTTATGGCAATATATGCATTTGGAAGTTTGGGGGACAAAAGATTTCTGCCTTTCATAAAAAAGGCCTTTAATGATGGGGTGGAAGATGTGAGAAAAGTAGCAGTTGAGGCTTATGCCCAATGTGCTGAAACAGAAGAGGATATTATAGAGTCACTTGCTCCAATGTTAAGAGATGAGTCCAGGGATGTCAGAATAGCAGTGCTTGATGTGTTTTCTGAGGTTAAATTAAAAGATAAGGTAAGGGAGTTAGTGCTCCCTATGCTTAAAGACAGAGATGATTGGGTGCAGATTAGAGCAGTTGAAATCCTTGGCAAGATAAAAGATGGTGTAGAGCCATCTGTGTTAGAGCCTCTACTTAAAAGTGAAAATAATCTACTCAAGATAAAGACATTGGAGGCCCTTGATAACATTGGTGGTCAGCAGGTTACCAAGATATTTATAGATCTTTTAAAAAGGGAAGAGGATCCAGAAGTTCAACATACCATTGAAAGGATGCTTTCTAAAAAATGAGGATACAATAGATATGGTGTTTTTGACCAAGACCACTACTCTTCGTAAAGATTATAAAATCACTGACGAGGAATTTAAACTTTTAAGGGATTTTATTTACAATCAAACGGGAATTTATATAGCAGATAACAGGAAATATCTCCTTGAGACAAGGCTTAGAAACAGACTTAAAGAACGAGGACTGAGTTCATTTTCTGAATATTATTATTTTTTGAAATATGACCCTGAGAGAAGAAAAGAACTGGAGAAACTCTATTCTGTTATTACCACAAATGAGACTTGTTTTTTTAGAAATCCACCACAATTAAAAGTTTTTCAAGAAATAATTCTGCCTGAAATAATTGAGCGGCAAAAAATATCTAAGAGATTGAGGATATGGTCTGCAGGATGTTCCACAGGCGAAGAGCCGTATACAATTTCCATAATCCTCCATGAGGTGTTAAAACAACAGATTAAGAATTGGAATATAAAAATAACAGCCAATGATATTTCCAGTGATGTTCTCATGGCGGCAAAAAGGGGGATTTATGGAGAATACTCTCTTAGGACAACTCCTGAATCTATCAAGACAAAATATTTTGAAAAGATTTCTGAAGGGAGGTATAAGATAAAAAAGGAGATTCAAGAATTGGTTGATTTTAAGCAGATAAATCTGGTAGATGGTCTTCAAATAAAACAGATTGATAAGTCTCAAGTGGTCTTTTGCAGGAATGTTATTATTTATTTTGACGAGGCGGCCAAAAAAAAGGTGATAAATTATATATATGATAATTTGGAAGAAGGAGGCTATTTATTTTTAGGACATTCGGAATCTTTACACAACCTATCTAGGGCCTTTGTTCCCAAATACTATCCTGGTTCAATTGTTTATAAGAAGGGGGATCGTAAGTGGAGGAAATAAAAGATAGGAGAGAATTTAAGAGATTGAATAAAGAACTTAGGGTAGAGGTAAGAAAATTTGTATATCCTGTAAAGAGTCAACGGGTTATCAAAACCAGATGTTTAAACATAAGTCCTGGCGGTATTTTGCTGGATATGCCAGAAAAATTCAATGTGGGAGATAAGGTTCAATTAACTCTGTATGTTCCAGGGCTAAATAGATATCATCCTAGCTTTTTTAAGGTCTTTGAAAGCTCTTTAAATCAGTCTTTGGTTGCGGTTGCAGAGGTGGTCCGGATTGAACTCAAAGGGGGAAGTTATAAGGTAGGGATAAAATTTTTAAATATATATGAAGATGATTGGAAGGCACTATATAACCTTCTTATGAAAGAACTCAGGAGATAAATGGTACATTTCCATACAAATGTTTTGGCAATAGCAAATCAAAAAGGCGGTGTTGGAAAGACTACTACAGCCCTTAATCTGGGCGCAGCTTTAGTTATTTTGGGAAAAAAGACACTGGTAATGGATTTAGATCCCCATGCTTCGGCAACAATTCATCTGGCCTATTATCCTGAAAACATAACCATAAGTGTACTGGATATTTTTTTACGGGAAGAAGTTGATTGGGATTTTTTGAATTCTGTAATAAAGAGGGATAAACGGCATTTTTTTGATTTTATACCTGGATCTATAAAGCTTTCTATAGTGGAGTCCGAATTAAAAGAAAAACCAGGTAAAGGACTTATTTTAAAAAATGTAATAGCAAAACTAAAAGAACAATACGAATATATTATTTTAGATTGTCCGCCAAATTTTGGTATTATTCTTATTAATGCATTAGTTGCATCAACATTAACTGTTATACCTATACAGGCAGAATTTTTGGCATTACATGGTTTGAAACTCACTTTTGATACCATAAGGATGTTAAATAAAGTGTTATCCCATACTATACAATATAAGGCCCTAGCGACAATGTTTGATCAAAGGGTCGGTGCTTGTAAGCGGGTGGTTGAAGTCCTCAAGCAAAATTTAAAAGACCGATTTTTTGAAACAATAATCTCTATTGATACCAAGTTTAGAGAGGCTAGTGCCAAAGGTGAGATTATCTATAATCTTTATCCAAATAGCAGAGGAGCAAAGCAGTACTTGCAACTTGCAAGGGAAATAGAAAAAATGGGGAAATAATATTATGGAAAGAAAAACTCCTGAACAATACCTTAAAGAGCATGTAATATTACCAGAAGAGGCGGATAAAAAAGGAAGTTATAGTTCTTATGAATTGGAATTTATAAAAAGATATCTCGGTGAGAAAACTCCTCCTGTACTAGATGTACATGGTCAAAAGATAACTCATCCATCAGAGCAAGTAGAACAAGATATTAGATCACTTAAGGAAGTTCAATTAGTTGGTTTTGAGATAGGAGATAGAGAAATTGCCTTTCCAATAAACCATGTCCAAGAAGTTATTAAAATGGTGAGCTACACTAGTTTGCCATCTTCTCCACCTAATGTGGTTGGTGTAATTAACTTGAGAAATAATATTGTGCCTCTTCTTGATGTGTATCCATTGATTTGTGATAGGGCAATGAATATTGAGGACTATAAATTTATTGTTATTTGCAATTTTAAGGAATTTAAAATAGGTGTGTTAGTTGAAAGGATAACTACAATGCACAAGGTGCTTCAAGAAAATCTTGAATGGAATATTGATGTGCAAATAGGTGCCAGCGGTGTTGTTATGGGGCTCATCAAAAAAGACGAGAAATTAATTGGTATTATGGATATAAAGAAATTAGTTGAAATAGTGATGGGATAGAGAAGGTTTTTATGTTTGAAGGAAGACTTGCAAAAACAAACCAAAATATTTATATATTTGGTAAATGTTTAAAGCTAAAATTTGTTAAAGAAGGGATATTATGGATTCAAAAAAAGCAATTTTGATTATTGACGATTCCAAGACTGTCCGTAATCTTGTTTCCTTTGTAATCAAAAAGGCTGGATTTAAAGTTATTACTGCAGAAGATGGGCTTGATGGTCTTGAGAAACTCTACTCTAATCCAGAAATTGTTCTGATAGTTAGTGATGTTAATATGCCCAGGATGGATGGACTTACCTTTATAAAAAATATAAGGGAGCAGGACTCCTTCAGAGATTTACCGATTATAATTCTAAGCACAGAAGGTGAAGAAAAAGATATCCAGGCAGGTCTGGAGGTTGGTGCAGATATTTATATGGTAAAACCAGCACAACCAAATAAACTCTTAAAGAATATAAATATGCTGCTTGGAAAAAAGAAATAAAATTATAGGGGATATGGGCCATGACAGATCAAGAAGTCTTGATGGATTTTATAGCCGAGGCAAGGGAACACCTGGAAACAATAGAACCAAATTTATTAGAACTGGAGAAAAATCCAGATGATTTTAGTTTGATAGATGAGATTTTCAGGCCAATGCATTCCCTAAAAGGGGCGTCTGGGTTCCTTAATTTAAAAAAGATGAATAAACTGGCCCATAAGGCAGAGAATATTTTGGATGAAATGAGAAAGGGGAATTTAAAAAATACCCCTGAAATTATGGATGTAATCCTGGAAGCTACAGATGCACTACGGCAGATGCTGGATAATTTAGAGGAGAGTGGTGAAGAAGGGGATGTTGAAATTGACTCGATTATTGATACCATTGAAAGTCTGTTAAAAGGCGAAACACCTAGTCCATCAGTTGAAGAAACAGAGGTCTCTGAAAAAGGAGCTGAAGGAGAAGACAAAGGATATTTGCTCACAATTAATAGTCCTGAACACTTGAGTGATTTTTTGGAAGAAGTTGAAGACAATATAGAAAATTTAAATAAACTTTTGGTGGATATTGAAAAAGAACCTGATAGAAGTGAAGAGATTATTCAAGATATTTTTAGATACTTTCATAACTTAAAAGGTAACAGTGGGCTTATAGGGTATAAGGAATTTTATGAATTAACCCACAAGGCAGAGAGTTTACTCAATTATTTCAGACAAAATAAGGAAAAAATTCCCACTGACATTTTAGATTTACTTTTAAAAACACTGGATTTGTTAGAGGAAATGGTGGATGCAATAGACCAGGAAACAGGATTGGTAACACCTCCAGATTTAAAAGGCCTTCCCCAGGAACTGGAAAAGGCCATTTCCCGGTTAACTGGTTCTGGAGAGGAGGAAAAAGCAGAAAAAGACACCATATCAGAAGAAGAAAAGGCTTCGCAAGAAGATATCCCAGTGGATGATGAGGATCTGGCTATTTTTATTGAAACAGTGAGACAACAATTCGAGAATATAAAATTGGCCTTAACTACGTTAGAAAAAGAACCTGAAAATAGAGATTACATTGATGGACTATATAGGGCACTAAATTCTCTTAAAAATGCGTGCGAATATATGGATTTAGAAGAATGTGCTAAATATGCTTCTCAGACAGCTGTTTTGGTAGATCAGGGAAGGAATATGGAAGGGGGCTTTGATACGCTTTTGTCTATTTTATCTCAAGAGACTGAAATCTTAGAAGAGATGATAAATAAAGAGATTGAGAAGCTGAAAAAATCACAAGCAGAAAAAGAGGTAGAGCAAGAAGAAGATGAAGATGTGTCTAAAAAAGAGGAAAAAGAGGAAAAAATAGAGGAGGCTGAAGAACATAAGAAAACTGAAGACATAAAGAAGGATGTTCAAAAGAGTAAGGTTGAAAACAAGGGACAAGCAACAATAAAAAAGGTCCAAAAGACACAAAAAATAAAGACTTCTTCCACCATCAGGGTGGATCATGAAAAATTAGACCACCTTATGAATTTAATTGGAGAACTTATTATTAATAGAAACAGATTCGTAATGCTCACAAGGCAACTGGAAGAAAACAGAGACCTCTCTGAAATGATACAGGACTTTTACGAAACAACTGATGCACTGGGCAGGATTTCTGACGATTTGCAGGATACCATTATGCAGGTTAGGATGGTTCCAATTCGCACAGTATTTTCTAGATTTCCAAGACTGGTGCGGGATTTAAGCAGAAAGAGTGGAAAAAAGATTGATCTGATAATTGAGGGTGAGGATACAGAGCTGGATAAGAGCCTGGTTGAATTAGTTGGTGACCCCCTGTTACATCTTATTAGAAATGCAGTGGACCATGGACAGGAGACACCAGAAGAGAGAATAGCTGCAGGAAAGCCTGAAGTTGGTAAGGTCTGGCTCAGGGCATTTCATGAAGGAAATTCTGTTATGATAGAAGTAGAAGATGATGGTAGAGGAATTGATCCAGAGAAGATAAAGAATAAGGCAATAGAAAAGGGAATAATCACACCAGAAGATGCTGAAAAAATGGATGATAGAGAGGCAATAGAGTTGATTTTTGCCCCTGGTTTTTCCACTGCAGAAAAGGTAACAGATGTATCGGGCAGAGGCGTGGGAATGGATGTTGTGAGAAATAATATAAAAAGTTTGAACGGAAATGTGTTTGTACAGAGTGAAGTTGGGAAAGGAACTAAATTTACACTGTCTTTACCACTTACTCTTGCTATAATTGAAGCCCTTTTAGTTGAAGTTGGAAATAACACATATGCAATTCCTTTAGATGCTGTATCAGAGACCACAAAGATAGATTCCTCAAAAATTTATGAAGTGAACAGGAGGAAGACCACTACTTTAAGGGGTGAGGTGGTTGGTCTAGTGGAATTGGGTGATGTGCTTGGGGTGACAAATGGAAGTGGTGAAGAGAGAGATATTTTGCCTCTGGTTATAATTTCTGTAAATGACAGAAAGTTAGGTTTAATTGTGGATAGGCTTCTTCATCGGCAGGAAATAGTGATTAAGTCAATGGGCGAGTACCTTGGAGATATTCATGGCTTTGCTGGAGCAACCATCCTTGGGGATGGTAGGGTTATTTTGATCTTAGATCCAAATGAGCTCATGAGTATTGCCACAGCAAGTGCAAGGTAATTAATAAGTAATATCATCAAAGATAACTGGAACCCTTTTTTTTAGCTCTTCTAAAAGGGGTATCATAATTTCCCTGATCTGAGGATGTGCCCTTTTTGAACACCTAAGGCGAAATACATGACGCCATTCTCTAAAATTTGCACTCATGACAATTTCAGCCTTAAGGCTGTTTGGGAGCACAGATCTTGCCTCTTCAGGCCTGGCGCCCAGTTTTAAGAGTTCCATATAATTTTTTTCTGCCTGCTCCATTGCCTTAAGCCATATATTATATTTATTAGATCCCTCTTCAAAAAAACAGGGCTTTATCACTGTGATCTCGGACCCAAATCTATCCATCGAATAATTGGCATATCTTGTGCTTTCTTGGGAATAGGCTGCTAGTCTGTGCCTTACAAGTTCGTGGGTAACTCCCCTATCACAAATAAATTTCACTGTTAAAAAACTGTGTTCAATTACGCTTTCGTGGCCAGATTTTAATATTCTTCTTATAAATTCCTTTGCAGAATCATGGGATATTTTGTGTTCAGATTTATAACATGTCCTACCAGCAGTCTCTATTACCCTTAAAATTTCATCTGGTTCTGGAAGATAAAGAATTTCATAAGAGGGTCTTATTACTTTCATAAATGGCTCCTTTTCACATAAAGTAGACTTTAAGATATTTTTTAAAAAATTTTTATCTTTAAATGTTTATAGGCCCTTTGTGTGGCGACCCTGCCCCTAGGGGTCCTTTTTATAAATCCCAGTTGTATAAGATAAGGCTCGTAAATTTCCTCTATTGTGCGGATTTCTTCACAACATGCAGTTGCTATTGTCTTAATCCCAACAGGTCCACCTCCAAACCTTTTTATCAATATGTTTAATATCTTTCTATCCATAGAGTCCAGGCCCAATGGGTCAATATCTAACCTGTCCAATGCCCTTTTTGCTACTTCTTTTGTTATTTTTTCATCTTCTTCCACCATTGCAAAATCAATTACTCGCCTGAGCAGCCTGTTGGCAATCCTTGGTGTACCTCTGGACCTGCGTCCAATCTCCAGTGCCCCATCCCTGGTAATCTCTATCTGGAAGACCCTAGCTGATCGCTGAATTATCTTTGCAAGATCCTCTGGGGAATAAAAACTTAGTCTAAAAATTACCCCAAATCTATCCCTTAAAGGAGAGCTCAAAAGTCCAATTCTTGTGGTTGCCCCAATCAAGGTAAATGGCTCTAAGTCTATTTTTACAGTCCTTGCACCTGGTCCCTGTCCTATTACGAGATCCAATTTAAAATCTTCCATTGCAGGGTACAAGATTTCTTCCACTGCTGGGTGTAATCTATGTATTTCATCAATGAACAATATGTCATTTGTATTTAAGTTTGTCAAAATAGCAGCAAGGTCTGCTCCCCTTTCTATTACAGGTCCAGAAGAGGTTATTAAGTTTACCCCTAACTCACTTGAAATGATCCTGGCCAGGGTGGTCTTCCCAAGCCCAGGGTTCCCATATAAGAGGATGTGATCTATTGCTTGGTTTCTCTCTTTTGCTGCCTTTATAAAGACCTTTAAATTCCTTTTTAACTCTTCTTGGCCAATAAATTCATCTAAGTTCTGGGGTCTGATGTTTTCGTCCTTGATTTTATTCATGTTTTTTTGCCAGTCTTTTCAAGATATTACGTATTATTTCTTCAATTAAGAGGTCTGGTTCCTGTTCAATTTCCTGTTTTATCAAAGAGTCAACTTCTTCGTCTTTGTAGCCTAAATTTTTAAGTGCTGATAATACATCTAAGTATTTTTGATTGTCTATTCTTTTTGGTTTTATATATAAGTTATTTATTCCATGTGTTTTTTCTAATTTTTCTTTTAATTCTAAAATAATTCTTTTTGCTGTTTTTTTCCCTATTCCTGGTATCTGGGTAAGTTTAATGATGTTTTCATTAAAAATCGCTTCAATGAATTCATCTGGAGAGAGTTTAGAGAGGATATTAATCGCAGTCTTTGGGCCCAATTTTGTTACTTGAATAAGTTTATTAAAAAGATCTTTTTGCTCCATGGTCTCAAATCCGAAAAGTTCTATTGAGTCTTCTCTCACAACGGTTTTTATGTAAAGTTCAACTTGTTCTTTTTTAAGAAAATTTTTATCAATTAACATTGGTTTTGGCACTGTTACTTCATACCCCACGCCTGAAGAAGTGAGGATAATAGCCATATCTTCACTGATGAATACTATTTTCCCTTTTATATAGCCGATCATTTGTACTTCTTAAGGGTGGTTCTAATTAAATGATGGCAAATAGCAATTGCAATTGCATCACTGGCATCTTTGGGCCAGATAGGTTTTTGTCCAAGGATCTGGCCAACCATAAAGGCCACTTGATTTTTATCCGCCCTTCCTCTTCCCACTATTGTCTTTTTAATGAGTGTTGGCTCGTAAGTGTAAATGCTAACATTGTTATTTGTGCATGCAACCATTGCTGCTCCCCTGGCATGTCCAAGTATTAGTGCAGAGCGAATATTAACAGACATGAAAACATCTTCAATTGCAGCTTCTTCTGGGGAATATTTTTTTATGAGCTCCACTATTTGATTGTAGATATATGAAATTTTTTCGCTTAAATCCTGCTTCTGTTTAGGGGATATGACCCCGGTATCTATTAAGGAGAGCTTTTGTTTCTCGCCTGCGATTATACCAAATCCAGTATGTCTAATACCAGGGTCCAGTCCTAGGACTATCATGGGTTAATTTTTAAGCTCTTCATATAGTTCATCTGGGATTTCAAAATTGGTGTGTACCTTTTGAACGTCATCGTGGTCATCTAACTGTTCATAGAGTTTTAAGGCCTTTTGAGCTGTTTCTTTATCTAGGTTTACATAGTTTTGAGGAATCATGGTTATCTCTGCGTTCTCAAATTCTATCCCTGCCTTTTCATAGGCATCTTTTACCTTGATAAAATCTTCTACAGAAGTCCTCACTTCATAAGAATCTCCATCGTCCACTATATCTTCTACCCCAGCATCTAATCCAACTTCTAAGAGTTCATCTTCTGAATATTTTTCCTTGGAAAATGTAAGCACCCCCATTTTTTCAAACATCCAGCTAACACATCCAGTTTCACCAAGGTTTCCATTATTTTTACTGAATATTTTTCTTATCTCTGCAACTGTCCTGTTTTTATTGTCAGTTACTGCCTCTACAATTATGGCAACACCCCCTGGACCATATCCTTCGTATACTACCTCGTCTAAAGAACCAGCAGATATTTCTCCAGTTCCCTTTTTGATTGCTGTCTCAATTTTGTCTTTGGGCATGTTTATGCTTTTTGCATAGTCTATTGCCATCCTGAGCCTGGAGTTCATGGACGGGTCTCCACCACCCACCTTGGCAGCAACCATTATTTCCTTTGTGGCCTTTGTAAATAACTTTCCTCTTTTTGCGTCCTGACGACCTTTTCTATGCTTAATATTTGCCCATTTACTATGTCCTGCCATATTCCCTCCTGCAAATGCAAAGTTAATTTTATTGTTTTTTAAAGCCCAAAAAGAATGTTTCTTTGCTCTCAGATCTTGAGCTTTTGGGTTTATAGGTTTTAACTATTTTAAAAAATTGACGTAATTTTTTCTGAAAATTAGGAACATCAGGTCCATTAAATATCTTCACTACAAATGAACCATTATTTTTTAAGAATTCTATTGCAATATCCAGTGCCATTTCAGCAAGTTCCAAGGAGCGGGACTGGTCAGTTATCTTTACCCCTGTTGTCTTTGGGGCCATATCACTTAATACCACATCAAATGGACTATTATCTATTAATATTTTTTTTAACTCCTTATCTCTATTTAAAATATCTCCCTGATAAAAGATAATTCCCTGTTGTATAGGAATTTTTAGCTCGTTTAGGTCAATAGCAACGACTTTTCCATTTGCTCCAACCTTTGATTTTGCATATTTTGTCCATGAACCAGGTGACGCCCCAAGGTCAAGGATATTTTGACCTTTTTTAAAGATACTGAACTTTTTGTCCATTTCCATTAACTTGTAAACAGACCTTGCTGGATAATTTTCTTTTTTCGCCTTTTTAAAATAATAGTCCCGATAATTTTTCAATACCTGCTCCTACACGTAAATTTCAAAAAGATATATATGAAAATTCCCTTAAAGCCAAGGAAAAACTCTATTAGTTGTTTTTACCAAATACTTAAATTTTGAAATAATATAAATTAATTAACCTTAATTTGCCTCACAACTATAGATTATATTGGACTCTTTGATATTAAATCAATTATCTCTTTGGCAGTATATAATTTACCTTTTCCAATCCCTGGGCATTCTTTTTCAACCTCTTTCCAGTTTTTTTCATTTCTTAAATTTTTAAGCCAAAAGGGATATGTTTTGCACTGCATTGGTCTAACTGGATAGATGGTACATGATTTATCTTTGTAAAAAATACAATCTCCGTTTTCTAATTCTTTGATGCTATATGAATCTTTATATGGATATAAAAACTCATTTTTTAATTTTTGTTCATCTATATTTAGAAAATCTGCTATTTTTTTAATTTCATCTTCTGTTACATAAACGGTTCCTGGCTCCCCAGTACAACATATACCACATTGTGTACATTCAAATCTAATTCCATTTGAAAAAAAGTATTTTTTTAAATCCATTAAAAATAACCCCTAACCAAGAAATTTTCTTTTAAGTATTCATTATCATATCTAAAATAGCAGGTAATTCCAGAATTTATCTCTGTAATTAAATTTCCATCTTTATCTTCAAACAAGTATGTATTTGGCTCTATTTTAGGTCTAATAAGACCTGGTATAATGATTTCCAATGGTTTTGATGTGTCTATTTTATGTCTTACTGATATTAAATATTTGTCAGATGATATTTTTTCTATTACCTTAAATACAACTGGATTTTTATTTTTTGTTGGTTCAATAACATTTTTTCTTTTTTCTGGTAAAAAAAATCCTGTATTACATACTCTTGTTGCACTATTTCTTAGTTCTTTTAAGTAAAGATCTAATCTAAATCTTCTCTGTTGCAGATCCTTTAATGCTGTAATATACACATCAATAACAGGGCCTAAATATGAGCTTGTCTTATTGCGTCCTTCTATTTTTATTGCATCAATTTTATTAATGCAAAACCATTTTAAGTATTTGATCAAGCATAAATCCTCTGCTGCGAAAAATGCGCTAAAATCATCTTGTTCAAAATATTCCCAGAGTATTCTGTCTGGCCTTTGTTTTTCCTCTACTGCAATAGCCTTAATTTTATATAAAAATCTACACGGGTGGGTGCAAAGTCCCTGGTTAGCAGATCTATTGTTTAAATAAGCGCTTAGATGGCACCTGCCAGAGATTGCCATGCACATTGCGCCGTGAACAAAGACTTCCAGTTCAATATCTGGATGTGCATATCTTATTCTTTTTATGTCTTTTAAATTTGTCTCCCTGGCAATATTTATTCTCTTTATCCCGAATTTTTTCCAGAACCCAACACTGTAGCTGTTTGATGTGTTTGCCTGAGTAGATAAGTGGATGGGGAATGGGGGATAGTCTTTTTTTATTATTTCTATTACTCCTGGATCTGCGCATATCACACCGTCAAAGGGTATGTGGTCAATTTCGTCCAGATATGACTTTAATTCAGAAATTTGATGGTCATATAAATAAGCATTTAAACAAAGATAGACCTTTTTTTTGTGCTTTTTTACAAGTGATACAGCCTGTTCTAGCTCTTTATTTGAAAAATTTGCCCCCTTTGCCCTGAGGTTAAATTTTTCTCCTCCAAGGTAAACAGCGTCTGCTCCATATGTTAAGGCAGTTGTGAGTCTATCCATGTTGCCAGCAGGGCATAGGACCTCTGGTCTATGCAATTGATATCCCCCTTTTTTGCCTGTGTTTCTTCATCTCTTCCACTAAGGTGTAGGGTATTTTTAAGTTTCCCCTTCCCCATCCAAGCTCAATATGTTTTTTTACAGCGCCATGGAAGTCTGATCCGCCGCTAATAAGTAAATTCAATTCCTTGCAGAGGCCAAGATATATTTCAGTCTGCTCAGGTGTATGTTCAGAATAATAGACCTCCATACCATCTAAACCATATTGTTTGAGTTTTATGAGTTCTTTTTTTAGTTCTTGTTTTGTTAAATTAAGGGAAAAAGGATGCGCTAAAATTACAGTTGCGCCTTCTTTTTTTAAAATAGATATGGCCTTTTGGGGAGAAAATTTTGTCTTTGGTACATATGCAATGCCAGATGGCCCAATATATTTGTCAAAGGCTTCTTTTATATCATTGGCCACTTTTTTTTCAACAAGGATTCTTGCGATATGGGGCCTTCCAACTGTAGAGCCCTTTTCAACTATGTTTAATACCTCGTTATAACTTATATCTATTCCAACATCCTTTAATTTTTCTATTATTTGTCTGTTTCTATCGTGTCTTTTGTCTCTCAGATATTCAAGTTCGCTCAAAAGGTGCTCTGGTTTTAAAGGGAGCCAGAGCCCGACAATATGCATCTGTCCCCTTGGATATTCAACACTCAGTTCACATCCAGGTATTACCTCTATTTTTTCTCTTTTACCAGCTAGATATGCCTCTTCTAGTCCTTTGGTTGTATCGTGGTCAGTAATTGCAATTGCCCTAAGCCCAATCTCCTTTGCCAATAGGACCACTTCAGTTGGGGAATAAGTCCCATCTGATGCGGTAGTGTGTACATGCAGGTCAACATATTCCATGATTTTATCCCCATTTGTTATAAAAATTCGTTTGATCTTTTTTATTTGGTTATTTAGATTTAGTCAAATGGAAGGTTTTTCCTCTAAATTTATAAAACTTAGTTGGATAAAGGAGTTTGAAAGAAATATAAATAATATCAGATGATGGAGTTTATTAATTTTTTTGACAAACTTAGTCTAAAGTACAAAACTGGAGGACCTGTGTTTAGAATTATACGGAATAAACAAAAACTATTTGAGGAGGCGACCTATGGCATTAAATAAGGAACTACTGGAGATTTTGGCATGTCCAAAATGTAAGGGAGATCTGGAACTTACAAAAGAGGAAGATGGTTTGATATGTCATCAATGTAAACTGGTATATCCAATAAAAGAAGAAATACCAATTATGCTTATAGAAGAGGCAATTAACTTAGATGATTTTATGAATAAAAAGCAAGGATAGAATTTATTTTCCCCCCTTGACACCTCCTGTTTTGATATTATTTTCTATGTTAGAAATGAGAATGAAAATAATAAAAACAGGAGGTGATGTAATATGGTATTAGATTTCAATACACTTTATGATATACCAAGGACAATAGAAAAGTTCTTTGATGAAATGTGGGCTCCATTGGAAATTAGTCAAAGGAGGCTTGCTTATCCTCCAATGAATGTTGCAGAGGATGATAATAATATCTATGTTGTAATGGAGCTTCCTGGTGTTGACGTAAAGGATATAGATTTAACTATCGCAGATAAGAGTTTGATATTAAAAGGTGAAAGAAGATCTGAAGATGCTGAATACATTCGCCAGGAAAGACCTACAGGTTACTTTCAGAGAATTATAAACTTAAATGTTGATGTTGATAGGGAAAAAGTAAGTGCAAAAATGAAAAATGGAGTATTAGAAATAGTATTGCCAAAGGCAGAAGAGATAAAACCAAAGAAAATTCAAATTGAATCATAAATTCAAAAAAGGGGGTGATATTATGAGCACTGAAGTTGTAAAAAAGGAAGAATATCCAAAGGTTCAACCTTTTACAGATATAATGCATAAAGATAATTCATATTACATTGTAATGGACATGCCAGGTGTTCCAAAGGAGAATTTAAACATTTCAGTGGACAATGATGTATTGACTGTTGAGGCAAAGACAGATTTTCCCACATTTGAGGGAAAAGATTTACTTAGAAGTGAATTTGGGAATGTAAAATATGTAAGGCAATTCACTTTAACAGATGCAGTGGACAAAGAGAAGATTTCTGCAAGTTTAAAAAATGGTATTTTGACACTTACCTTACCAAAGGCAGAAAAATTGCAGCCAAAGAAGATTGAGATACAGGTGGAATAAGAAGAAGTTAGGCGTGCTAGATAAATGTAGAGGTATGAGAAAAAGATAAAGATTTAAAGAGCCGGGTAAATCCCGGCTTTTTTTATTTTTTAGCCTGCACTTTATGGTCGTCCTTGTGTATATAACAGCTGCCTCTATTTAAATAAATACTTTTTTCACTTAATAATTGACCTCAGGGATTGGTTTAACCTATTATTTTAAGCAAATAAAGTAATTGTTTTTCAGGATGTTATAAATTTAACAACACCTAAATCCAAGGAGTAATATTATGGATTATTTTTTTTCCAAAACCTTAGCATATAAAAATCTATGTAAACATTATACAGAAATAAAGGATATCCCAATGAGGGATATGTTTTTACAAGACAAAGACAGGTTTAAAAAATTCAGTATAAAATTAGGCCCTATTTTATTTGATTATTCAAAAAACAGAATTACTCAAAAAACAATTAAGCTTCTTTTAGAATTGGCAGATGAGGCCTCTTTAAAAGAAAAAATTCATGGGATGTTTACTGGAGAGATCATAAATACTACTGAGAAGAGGCGGGTTATGCATTGGGCCTTACGGTGTCCAGAAAATGAACAAATAGTTATTGATGGAACTGACTGGTCTAAAGAGATTCATTCAGTTTTAAAGAGGATAGAGAGATTTGTTGGGGATGTTAGATCTGGCACATGGAAAGGATTTACAGGCAAGAGGATAACAGATGTGGTTAATCTTGGAATTGGTGGATCAGACCTTGGTCCTAAAATGGTTGTTCGCGCACTGGATTTTCTGGCATCTGATGACCTTAAGGTGCATTTTGTATCAAATGTAGATCCTGCCCATTTAAATAAGACATTAAAACATTTATCACCAGAGACTACTCTTTTTATAATATCTTCCAAATCCTTCACAACACAGGAGACCATGGAAAATGCAAAAAGGGCGAGGACGTGGATAGTAGAAAAATTTGGAGATGATAGGTGTGTTGAAAGACATTTTGTAGCAATTTCAACAAATAAAGAGGGAGTGATTAATTTTGGCATAGATCCAAAAAATATGTTTGAATTCTGGGATTTTGTTGGTGGAAGGTATTCCCTTTGGTCTGCTATTGGCACCTCAATTGCCCTTTCAATAGGATTTGATAATTTTAAAGAGCTCTTAAAAGGCGCTCATATGGTGGATAATCACTTTAAAAATGCTGATTTTAAGGAAAATATTCCAGTGATTATGGGAGTTTTAGATGTGTGGTATGTAAATTTTTTTGGGGCAAAGTCCATTGCAATCCTGCCATATTCTCAGTGTTTAGAAGAGTTCCCTAATCATCTTCAGCAACTAATTATGGAGTCAAATGGAAAAAGGATTACCACAGATGGAAGGGAGGTAGATTTCCATACCTCTCCAGTAGTGTGGGGACGAGTAGGCACAGATGGCCAACATTCATTTTATCAGCTTTTACATCAGGGAACTCAAATAATACCCTGCGATTTTATTGGTTTTGTTAAAAATCCATACAATACAGAAGATCAGCACGATATATTTATGGCAAATTTCTTTGCCCAGACCAGAGCCCTTATGCAGGGCAAGGACGAAAAAGAGGTGCTCGATGAGCTAAAGAAAAATTCTAAGGATGCCCAAAAGATTAATAATATTTTACCACACAAGATATTTCCAGGAAATAGACCATCTAATTCCATTTTAATAGATGAGCTCAATCCCTTTACCCTTGGAGCACTTATCGCCCTTTATGAACACAGGGTATTTGTGCAAGGGTGTATATGGAATATTAATTCCTTTGATCAATGGGGGGTTGAGCTGGGGAAAAGACTTGCAAAGGATATAATTGATAAGCTAAACAAGGACGTGATGTGTGAAGTTTATGATTCATCTACAAATGGACTTATAAATTATTACAATAAAACAAAAAGGGGTGAGAGATAGTGTATTATCTTGGAGTTGATGTAGGTTCAATTAGCATAAATGCTGTATTAATAAATGAAAATAAAGAAGTTATATACGAAGTTCCTTACACAAGACATTTTGGCATTATTTATGAGAATACATACAGGGTATTAACTGATATTTTAGAAAAGTATCCATTAGATGAGATTAAAGGATGTTTATTTACTGGCTCAAATGGTAAATTGATTGCAGATATGTTAGATGCACCCTATGAGGTAGAAACAATATGTATTGTTGAGGGTGCAACCAATGTTGTTCCTGGAGTAAGATCAATTATAAATATTGGTGGACAGGATGCAATGCTATTTAATCTCTCATATAGTGAAGGTAAATTTTTTTTAAATAATTTCTCAATAAATGGACCTTGTGCCTCTGGTACAGGTTCTTTTATTGATCAGCAAGCAGAAAGACTTGCCATCTCTATGTATGGAGAAGATTTTAAACTTACCCAGGACAAGCTAGACACTACATTAAAAGAATTTATTGAGCTAGGACTTAAAAGTTCATCTCCAGCACCTGTTGCATGCAGGTGCACGGTTTTTACAAAGTCTGATATGATCCACCTGCAAAATAAAGGTGAGCCCCTTGAAAACATAATTGCTGGGCTTCATTATGGAAATGCACAAAATTTTATCAGCACAATAGTTGGCAACGTGGAAGTTGAATCTCCAGTAATTTTTATTGGGGGAATGGCAGCAAATAGGCTTCAGTATCTTGCCCTGAAAAAATATTTTCCAGACCTTTTTATACCACAATATTTTACATCTATCGGTGCTATTGGAGCTGCAATTTTATCTAGGAAAAATGGAAATTTTTCATTAAAAAAGATAAATAAGCTAAAAAAGGCAACTAAATTTTTAGCTGGTGATTTTCCAAGGGCAAAACCCCTTGTGCTTGAGCTCTCAAAATTTAATGAAAGCAAAGAAATAATCCCGCCAAAAAGGCAGGGTAGTTTTGCTGGTTATCTTGGGATAGATATAGGCTCTACCAGCACAAAATATGCTTTTATAGATAAAGATGGAAATATAATTTCAAAATGTTATGTGACAACCAGGGGTAAGCCAATAGAGGTGACCCAATATCTGCTTTTAGACCTTTTGAAAAAACTTGGAGAAGACGTTGAGATCTTAGGGATTGCAACAACTGGGTCTGGTAGAAATGTAGTGGGAGATTTTTTAGATGCAGACCTTATTATTGATGAGATAACTGCTCATAGCAAGGGGGCTGTGTCAGTAGACAATAAAGTAGATACCATATTTGAGATAGGTGGCCAGGATTCAAAATATATCAGGATAAAGGACACCTATCCCATTGATTTTGATATGAATAAGATCTGCGCAGCTGGCACAGGGAGTTTTTTACATGAGCTTGCAAATAAGTTAGGCATAAATATTGTTGGCGAGTTCCAGGAAATAGCCCTGAGTTCAAAAAATCCAATTAGTCTGACTGAAAGATGCACAGTGTTCATGGAATCTGATTTAATGGGATATCTGCAGCAAGGTGCAAAAATAGAGGATTTAATTGCTGGCCTTTGTTATGCCATTGTCCACAATTATCTAAATAGGGTTGTTGGCAAAAGATTTATTGGAAACAAGATTATGTTTTTGGGTGGCCCTTCTTTAAATAAGGCTATAGTTGCAGCCTTTGAAAGGGTCATTGAAAAAGAGATCCTGGTTCCACCACACAGGGAAGTTATGGGGGCTTATGGTGCAGCATTGCTAGTGAAACAAAGATTAGAAGGCTCTAATGAAAAACCAAAAAAAAGGGATATAAAAGGTCTGGCTAATACAAAGGTAACTTACAAAGAGGTAATATGCAGGGCAGATCCAGCCTGTACTAATGAATGCAAATTAAAGGTGTATAATTTTCAAGGAAGAAAGAGTATATGGGGTGGTGATTGTGGAAGATACGAGGTCACAAATTATATGGGAGAGCCCTGTGAGGATTATTTTCAAAAAAGAGAGGAAATATTTTTAGATATTTTAAAGAAATGGGATATTGAGCCAGGCAAGGAATCAGGCAAAACGGGCTCAACAGTTGTTGGAATTCCATTTGCTCTCCATTTTCTTGAATGGTCTATTTTGTGGGGAATATTTTTTAAGGAGCTTGGGTTTGATGTGTTCCTTACCCCAAAGACCAATACAAAGATTTCAAAGATTGGAGTGGAATCTGTTGTAACTGATATGTGTTTTCCAATAAAAGTATTTCATGGACATGTGAAATTTTTAAAAGATAGATGTGATTTTTTGTTTCTTCCAAATGTAATAGATATGCCATCGTATAGTGATGAAGAAAAATCCATGTTTTGTCCAATGGCAGAGGCATCTGGATATATTGTAAAAAGTGGATTGGATATTGACGAGAAAAAGATATTAAGGACACATGTATATTTAAAAGATGGACCAGTTAATGTTGCTTATGACTTATATGAAGATATTGGCGATAAACTAAAGGTATCCAAAAACGAGATAAAAAGGGCAGTAGATATAGGATTTTTAGAATATAACAGATATAAAGAGAAGTTAATTGAGATAGGTAAAGATGTTTTGGAAAAAAATAAAGACAGACCAATCTGGATTATAAGTGGCAGGCCATACAATTTGTATGATGCGAGATTGAATTTACATATTAGCTCAAGGCTGGCAAAAATAGGAATTTTGGCATTACCAATTGATTTTATAGATTTATCTAAGATTGATTTATCAGATTTTCCAAGGATGTATTGGGGCTTTGGGTCCAAAATATTGAGACTTGCCAAGTATATAAAATCTCATCCAAATCTCTTTGGTGTTCATATAACAAATTTTAGTTGTGGTCCTGATTCATTTATAGAACACTTTTATAAATTTATTTTAGAAAATAAGCCCTATCTAATCCTGGAATTTGATGAGCATACTGGTGTAGCAGGGGTGTTGACAAGGATAGAGGCATATTATCATGTAGTTAGTAGTGTATTTGGCAAGTTTTTATAAAATTGATTGACTTCATTTTTGATAAGTGGATAAAATAGTGTAAGGGTAAACTAAAAAATAGGAGGTAGACGTATGGAAAAAATTCTCAGAGTAAATACAAGGACTTTGGAATATAAGTTTGAAGGGGTGACAGATGATTTAGCGCTTCTTGGGGGAAGGGCCTTTACATCAAGGATTATTAGACAGGAGGTTCCAGCCAGAACACATCCCCTTGGTAGGGAAAACAAGCTGGTAATTGCTCCTGGGATACTTACAGGGACTCCAGCTGTTAATTCTGGGCGGATCTCTGTTGGTGCAAAATCCCCTCTAACAGGTGGCATAAAAGAATCAAATTCTGGAGGAACTCTGTCCCAGAAATTGGCAAAACTGGGGATAAAGGCAATTATTTTAGAAGACAAGCCTGAAAATAGAGGTAAACCCAAGGTCGTATTTATAAATAAGGATGGAGTAGCAATTGAAGACTTCCCTGAGCTTGAAAGAAAAGGCACATATGAGAGTTCAAAGAGATTGTTTGAGAGATATGGAGACAAGGTCGCCATAATGGTAATTGGTCCTGCAGGAGAGGATTTGCGCCTTGGCGCTTCTATTCAATTTACTGATCCAAAGGGGAGACCAGCCAGGGCTGCAGGCAGGGGAGGCCTTGGCGCTGTTATGGGCTCCAAAGGGATTAAGGCAATAGTTGTAGATGATACAGGTGGATCAGGAGTAGAGATTGCAGATAAAGAAACATTTAAGGCTGCTTCTAAGAGGTGGACAGAAATCTTACAGGGACATCCTGTTACATCAAAAGGATTACCATCCTTTGGCACAGCAATTTTAATAAATATCATAAATGAAGCTGGTGCACTTCCAACCAAAAATTTTAGATATGGACGATTTGATAAGGCAGCAGAAGTTAGTGGTGAAAAAATGGTAGAGATTATAGAAAAAAGAGGTGGGGTTGTAAAAGAAGGATGTCATCCTGGATGTATTATCCAGTGCTCCCAGGCCTATGTTGATGAAAAGGGAGAATATATTACCTCAGGTTTTGAATATGAAACAATCTGGGCACTTGGCCCTAACACTACAATATCAAATTTAGATGACCTTGCAGTATTAGATCGTCTCTGTGATGATCTGGGGCTGGACACAATTGAGATGGGAAATACCATTGCAGTGGCCATGGAGGGAGGACTCATCCCTTGGGGAGATGGAAAGGCTGCAATTCAGCTACTAAAAAGGGTCTATCTTAAAGAAGATTATTTGGGCAAGATAATAGCCAATGGAGCTTCTTTTACAGGCAAGGCCTTTGGGGTTGAAAGGGTGCCAGTTGTAAAAGGTCAGTCCCTTCCTGCATACGATCCAAGATCTGTAAAGGGTGTTGGAGTTACATACGCAACTACTCCTATGGGGGCTGACCACACTGCTGGTTATGCAGTATGTCAGAATGTATTAAAAGTTGGAGGAGATATAAATCCTTTGAAAAAAGAAGGGAATGTAGAGGTTTCTAAAAACTTACAAATTGCCACTGCAGCAATAGATTCTACTGGCCTTTGTTTATTTGTAGCCTTTGCTGTGCTTGATACTGAAGATGCAATGGAGACTATGGCAAAACTTATCAGTGCAAAGACTGGAAAACAGATAAGTGTTGATGATATAATTAATTTAGGTGTTAGTGTGCTTAAGGATGAATATTCTTTTAACTATGATGCTGGGTTTACCAAGGCCCATGATCAATTACCTGAATTCTTCTTAAAGGAAAAGCTTCCTCCACACGATACTGTATGGGATTTTACAATAGATGAACTCCAGGCTGCAAAAGTATTATAGGATTAAAGGGCAGGTATATTATATGCCTGCCTTTAGTTAATAAGGATGAGTCCCGTGAAAATAGAAGTCCA